>JAISFC010000042.1 GCA_031263785.1 Clostridiales bacterium
TGTGTTATAATATCCATAGACAAAGCCCTCCGATATGTGTTTGTTTGGTTACTTACATCATATCATTTTTGAGGCGCTTTGTCTTCTTTTTTTGTTACCCTTCTATTGTATCATAACAGTTTATTTTTTCGTCCTAACAAAATTTCCCTTGACATAACGGCAACTTTAATATATACTATGATTAGAATGATGATTAAAATGGAAGGGAGTTTTAATAGAATGTCCAGTGTTGTAGAAATCAGATGGCATGGAAGAGGCGGACAAGGCGCAAAAACAGCGGCGTTATTGCTGGCGGACGCGGCGTTCAATACGGGAAAGTACGTGCAGGGGTTTCCGGAGTACGGTCCTGAACGCATGGGCGCGCCAATCACGGCGTACAACAGAATTTCGGACGAAAGAATCACTATTCACAGCAATATTTACGAGCCGGATTATGTTGTTGTCGTGGACGACAGTCTGCTTGACGCGGTGGATGTGACTGCCGGGCTTAAAAATGAGGGCGCGATTATCGTAAACACGCAGAAGCCCGATGAAATTCGCGCTAAATTGAACGGGTACAAGGGGAAGGTTTACGCGGTTGACGCGCGGGAAATTTCGGTGAGCACGTTGGGGCGATACTTCCCGAATACGCCGATGTTAGGGGCGATTGTGAAGGTGAGCGAAATCATGACGACGAGCGACTTTATAAAGGACATGCAGGAATCGTTCCAACACAAATTCGCGTCCAAGCCGCAAGTGATTGAGGGGAACATGGCGGCGCTGAAGCGGTCCGTCAACGAAGTGACCGAGGTTTAGAGCAGGCGGTTAGGCACGGATAATGGCTGAAACAGAGCCGAAAATTAGAAACGGAGAGGAATGAATCATATTGAGTAAGATAGTTGCAAATGACGTAAAATGGCGTGATATTTCCCCGGGAGGAATCATTTGCGATGCGGGAAACGCCGCACTTTTTAAGACGGGCGACTGGCGGTCTATTCGTCCGCGTTGGATTGAGGAAAAGTGCAAGCAATGCTCTCTTTGCTACCCGACATGCCCTGATTCGTCGATAATTATGACGGAAGAGGCGTTGATGAGGGGGTTCGACTACGACCATTGCAAGGGGTGCGGCGTGTGCGCGAAGGCGTGTCCTTTTGGCGCAATAGAGATGGAAGAAGAGGCGTGAGGCAAAGGCTGAAAACGAAAGAAAATTAAGGAAGGATTGATAAAATGCGAGAAAGATTAAGCGGTAACGAGGCGGTCGCAATTGCGATGCGTCAGATAGACCCCGATGTGGTTGCGGCGTTCCCGATTACGCCGTCGACGGAGGTGCCGCAATACTTTGCGTCATTTGTGGCAAACGGCGCGGTGAACACGGAATTTGTGGCGGTAGAATCGGAGCATTCGGCGATGAGCGCGTGTATCGGAGCGCAGGCGGCGGGCGGGCGAACAATGACGGCGACGTCCTCAGCGGGGCTGGCGTTGATGTGGGAAATGCTGTATATTGCGGCATCTTCGCGGTTGCCGATAACATTAGCGGCGGTTAATAGGGCGCTGTCCGGACCGATAAACATAAACAACGACCATTCCGACACGATGGGCGCGCGCGACAGCGGCTGGATTCAGATTTACGGCGAGAGCAATCAGGAGGCGTACGACAATTTCATCCAGGCGGTGTGCATAGGCGAGCATCCGGCGGTGCAGCTGCCGGTTATGGACTGCTACGACGGGTTCATCACCAGCCACGCGGTGGAGAATATAGAGCTGCTGGAGGACGAAGAAGTCAAGGCGTTTGTGGGCGATTACACGCCTGAATACTACCTTAATAACAAGGCGCATCCCATTGCGGTGGGGCCGCTGGACCTGCCCGTGCATTATTTTGAGCATAAGAGGCTGCAGGCGGAGGCGATGCGCAACGCGAAGCGTGTAATTTTGGAGGTTGCGGCGGATTTTGAGAAGTTGACGGGGCGCAAATACGGCTTCTTTGAGGAATATAAGATGGAAGGCGCGGAGACGGCGATTGTGGTGCTGAATTCGACGGCGGGCACGGCAAAAACGGTGGTCGACAAGCTGCGCGAACAGGGCGTCAAGGCGGGGCTTATAAAGTTGAGGGTGTTCCGTCCGTTCCCCGCGGAGGAGATTGCCGCTGCGCTTGCGGGCGTGAAAGCGGTGGCGATTTTAGACAAGGCTGACGGCTTTAACGCCGCCGGTGGTCCTGTGTTTACGGATGTGACGTCGGCGATGTACGGGCGTGTGGACGGCGTTCCCGCGATTAGCTATATCTACGGCTTGGGCGGGCGCGACGTGCGCGCGGGCGACATTGAGAAGGTGTACAGTCGGCTTGCGGAAATTGTCAAGACGGGCAAGATTGGCGAAGTTTATAACTATTTGGGCGTGAGAGAATAGGGGCGGATTCGCCTTATAAATGATTTTAAAACCTATAAAACCTATGGAAGGATGAGCGGTTTGGCATATAATTTAAAGGAAGAAGTGAAAAAGCGCGAGAGATTCACGGGCGGGCATAGAATGTGCGCGGGGTGCGGCGCGCCTCCGGTTGTGCGGGCGGTACTGCGTTCGGTGGATGCCGATGACCATATAGTTGTCGGGGCAGCGACGGGCTGCCTTGAGGTGTCGACGTGTATGTACCCATATACCGCATGGAGAGACAGTTTTATCCACAGCGCGTTTGAGAATGCGGGCGCGACGGTTTCGGGCGCGGAGGCGGCGTATAAGGCGATGAAGCGGCGGGGCAAAGTTAAGGAAAACACGAAGTTTATCGCATTTGGCGGCGACGGCGGGACGTATGATATCGGTCTGCAATCGCTATCGGGGGCGATGGAGCGCGGGCACGACATGGTTTACGTGTGCTACGACAATGGCGCGTACATGAACACGGGAATTCAGCGTTCGTCGGCGACTCCGACATTCGCGGACACGACCACTTCGCCCGCGGGCAAGGTTGTCCCGGGGAAAATGCAGAAAAAGAAGGATTTAACGGCGATTATAGCCAACCATAATATTCCGTACGCGGCGCAGACGGCTCCTATGGGGAATTTTAAGGACATCGGGGAGAAGGCGCGCAAGGCGATTTACACGGAAGGCGCGGCGTTTTTGAATGTATTGGCGCCCTGCCCGCGCGGCTGGAGGTACGATACGCCCGATTTGATGAAGATTATCAAGCTGGCGGTGGACACGTGCGTTTGGCCCTTGTATGAGGTGGAAGACGGGAAATATACTATAACATATACGCCGAAGGAGAAATTGCCGGTGGAGGATTTCCTCAAGCCGCAGGGGCGGTTTGCGCATATGTTTAAGGCGGGCAACGACTGGATGATAGAGAAATTTCAGGAAATAGTTGATGCTGAATGGGAGAAATTGCAAAAGCTGGCTGATTGAGCGGTAAACATGCGGCTTATAATAGCCGGTGTAAAATAGGAGGCAGTAACAGTGACTCTAATAATACAAATAATTGGCGCGTTAATCATCTTTTCCCTGCTTGTGTTCATCCACGAGCTGGGGCATTTTGGCGCGGCGCGGCTTTTCGGGGTGAAGGTAAATGAGTTTGCCATCGGAATGGGTCCCGCGATTTTCAAATGGGGGAAAGGCGAGACTAAATACGCGATTCGGTGCATTCCGCTCGGGGGCTCGTGCACCATGGAGGGCGAGGACGAGACGTCCGATAATCCCCGTTCTTTTAACCACGCGAAGAGGTGGCATAAGATTGTAATTTTGGCGGCGGGGGCGATTTTGAATTTGCTGTCCGGGCTGGTTGTGTGCGTGATTATGGTGGCAAACACGCCGACTTTGCCCGTGCCGATAATAGACGGATTTGCGCCCGCGGAGGTCGTTCAGGAGAGCGCGGTGCAGCAGGCGGGGCTGCAGGTTGGCGACGAAATTCTGCGGGTAAACGGTACGCGTACGCACCTGCACGTGGACGTGATTTTTGAGACTATGCGCATGAAAAGCTCCGAGGTTGACGTGACGTACAGGCGGGGCGAGGAAGTGAGCACCATAAGGGTGAACATGGATTATAATGAAGAACAGCAGAGATACATGCTTGGGTACGTGTCGCGCGCGATACCGAACAGCTTTTTGAGGACGCTGAAATATGGGACGTATGAATTTATTTTCGTGTGCAGGCAAATCACGACGTCGCTGGTGGATTTGGTGACGGGGAAGCTGAATTTTAGCAATGTTTCCGGTCCCGTCGGCATAGTCGGGGAGCTGGGCTCGGCGGTGGGAGACGCGGTCACGCAGCCGGATAGCGGCGGATGGTGGAATTTAACCACGCTTTTCTTGCTGATAACGATAAATTTGGGCATTTTCAACCTGATACCCTTCCCTGCGCTGGACGGCGGGCGAATATTCTTCGTGCTTGTAGAGGCGATTAGGCGGAAGCCGATAAGCCCAGAAAAAGAGGGCGTTGTGCATTTTGTCGGGTTCGCTTTGCTGATTCTGCTCGTCTTGTTCGCGACGGGCAACGACATCGTAAGAATCGTGCACTCATGAGCATGCAAATTTCGGTCGGCGGCGTAAAAGTCGGCGGCGGGGCGGGGATATCAATTCAGTCCATGACGAACACGAAAACGCATGATATCGCGGCTTCCGTTGAGCAAATTTGCGGGCTTGCGGAGGCGGGGTGCGACATAGTGCGGCTGGCGGTTCCCGATATGGAGGCGGCGCGTGCGTTGGGCAAAATCCGCGCGCAGAGCCCAATTCCGATGGTGGCGGACATTCATTTTGATTATAGATTAGCGCTGGAGGCGATAGCGCAGGGGGCGGATAAAATACGCATAAATCCCGGGAATATTCGCTTCCAGCATGGTGGCGATGCAAACGCGGCGCAGTCCCCGATTAGTGAAGTGGCGGCAGCGGCGCGCAAGGCGAAAATCCCCATTCGCGTGGGGATAAACAGCGGCTCACTACCGCCTGAAATCCTGAAAAAACACGGCATATCAGCGGAGGGCATGGTTCAGGCGGCGCTGGAAAGCATACTTATTTTAAACACTTGTGATTTTGACGATATTTGCGTTTCTCTTAAAAGTTCGGACGTAAGGCGTACCATAGAGGCATATCGGCTAATGCACGAGAAATACCCGCGTTATCCCTTGCATTTAGGGGTGACGGAGGCGGGGCTTCCGATTGCCGCGGCGGTCAAGAGCGCGTTGGGGATAGGCAGCTTGCTGATGAGCGGAATAGGCGATACTATCCGCGTTTCCGTGACGGGCGCGCCTGCTCGCGAGGTGGAAATTGCGCGCGAAATACTCACGGTGTGTGGGTTGAATGAGGGCGGCGTTGAGATAATTTCCTGCCCGGGATGTGGACGCTGCAATATAGATTTGGTGAATGTCGCAAATGAGATACGCTCAAAAACGCGCGGTATAAAGCGCAAAATTAAGGTTGCGATTATGGGGTGCGCGGTCAACGGTCCGGGCGAGGCGCGCGACGCGGATATAGGTATCGCGGGCGGCGCGGGAGATGTGATATTGTTCAAAAAAGGCGTGAAAGTGCGTAAAATTGCGGGAGATAATATAATAAATGAGTTGCTGGAGGAAATACATGGAGATTTATGATGTGATTGAAAAAAAGCGCGACGGAGGCGAGTTGAACGAGGCTGAAATTAAGGAGATGCTTTCTCCGAACGTGTCTGACCATCAGCTTTCCGCGTTGCTTATGGCGATTTGTATTCGCGGAATGACGCAGCAGGAAACCCTCATACTCACGAGGGAGATGGTGAATATGGGATATACCTTTGATTTTAGTGACGATCCTACGGTTGTCGACCTGCATTCCACGGGAGGCGTCGGGGACAAATGCACGTTGGTCGTGGTGCCGATTGTGACCGCGTGTGGCGTAAAAGTGGCGAAAATGGCGGGGCGTGGGCTGGGGTACACGGGCGGCACGATTGACAAGCTCATGTCGTTTGAAGGCTTTAATTCTGCGTTGACGCCGCAGAAATTCGAGCGCAACGTCCGCGAGCGCGGCGTGGCGATTATAGAGCAAACGGACTACATAGCCCCCGCGGATAAGCGACTTTACGAGATTCGCGATGTGACGGCGACGGTGAGGAGCGCACCTCTGATTGCTGCGAGTATAATGAGCAAAAAGCTTGCGACGGGCGCGCCTAATATTGTGTTGAACGTCACGTTCGGCAGCGGCGCGTTTATGAAAACCCGCGAGGAAGCGGAGCAACTGGCGCAGATGATGATGTATATCGGCAACAATTCGGGGCGGCTCATGGATTTCGTTCTAACTGATATGAACGCCCCGCTGGGGCTGGCGGTCGGGAATAATTTGGAGGTAAAAGAGGCGATAGACGCGCTAAAAGGCGAGAAAATTATGGACCTCATGATAACTTGCATAGACCTATCCGCGCGGATGATTCGCATGGGGCTGGGGGTCAGCTACGGCGAAGGGATACGGATGGCGGACAATGCGATCAAAAGTGGTGCGGCGCTGGCTAAATTCCAAGAATTAGTGGAGCTGCAGGGCGGACGCTGGACCGAAACTTTCCCTCGCGCTCCTGTTCGTGAGGTTTTGCGGGATGTGCGCATGGACGCGGGGGAAATCGGGGAAATGGTGTGCAAATTGGGAGCGGGTCGCATGAAAAAGGGTGACGAAATAGATTTGAGCGTCGGCGTTAAAATCAGAGATAAAAGCACGGGAGTGATTGAGGTATGCCAGAGAAATTAGTGGAGCAGATAACGGCGCGGGATGTCGATTTTGCCAAATGGTACACGGATATAGTGAAAAAGGCGGATTTAATCGACTATTCGAGCGTGCGCGGCTGTATGATTCTCAAGCCCTACGGCTACGCGCTGTGGGAAAATATTCAGCGGGAGCTGGACCTTCGCTTTAAGGCGGCGGGGCATGAAAACGTGTATATGCCGCTGTTTATCCCGGAAAGCCTGCTGCAGAAGGAGAAGGAGCATGTGGAGGGGTTCGCGCCCGAGGTCGCGTGGGTGACGCATGGCGGCGAGGAGAAGCTGACGGAGAGGTTGTGTGTACGCCCGACGTCCGAGACCTTATTTTGCGAGCTTTATGCCAATATAATACATTCGTACCGCGATTTGCCCAAGCTTTACAATCAGTGGTGCAGCGTGGTTCGATGGGAAAAGACGACGCGTCCGTTCCTGCGCAGTCTGGAATTTTTGTGGCAGGAGGGGCATACGGCGCACGTCGATGAGGCTGAGGCGCGCGGAGAAACCTTGAAAATGCTTGATGTTTATGCGGATTTTTGCAGGGAGTTTTTGGCGATTCCGGTTGTCAAGGGGCGCAAGACGGATAAAGAAAAATTTGCGGGGGCGCGAGAAACATACACGATTGAGGCGATAATGCACGACGGCAAGGCGCTTCAGGCGGGGACCACGCATTATTTCGGCGACGGGTTCGCACGTGCTTTCGGCATTCAATTTTCCGATAAAGACAATAAATTGCAGTATGTGCATCAGACGTCATGGGGCATGTCGACGCGCATAATCGGGGCGGTTATCATGGTTCACAGCGATGACAACGGGCTTTCGCTACCGCCGAAGTTGGCGCCCGTCCAGGTGGTGATTGTGCCGATTGCACCGCATAAAAGCAGAGTTTTGGAGAAGGCGCGGGAGGTTCTGGAGGACGTGAGCGCAGTGGCGCGCGTCAAATTGGACGACAGTGACAAACAGTCCGGCTGGAAGTTCAGCGAGCACGAAATGCGCGGAGTTCCCGTTCGTTTGGAGATTGGTCCCAAAGATATAGAGCAGGGGCAGGCGACTTTGGTAAGGCGTGATACGCGGGAGAAAACGGCGGTTCCGCTGAAGGAATTGAGCATGAAGATACCGAAGCTTTTAAAGGAAATTCAGGCGGGTATGTACGAGCGCGCAAAAAAGCGGCTGGAGGACGGCACGCACACGGCGCAAAATTTTGATGAATTCAAGGATATAATCGAGCGTGAGGGCGGCTTTATCAAGGCTATGTGGTGCGGCGCGCAGGAGTGTGAGGAGATAATTAAGGCGGAAACGGGCGCAACCTCGCGATGTATGCCGCACGGGCAGGAGGCGGTTGGCGACGAGTGTGTGTGCTGCGGGCGACCTGCAAAAACGTTGGTATATTGGGGAAAAGCGTATTAGGACGAGCGCGTTGGTGCGATAAAAAAGCGAAAATTTCATTAAAATATGCAAATGTCGGCTGCAGGATGTTGCCGTTTCGGATTTCGTGCGAAGGAGTGATATGTTATGGAAAAGAAAGAAATGATTTTTGCGCTCGACGATGAGCGGCACATTCGCGAATTGCTGGAGTACAGTTTAACCTCCGAAGGCTTTGATGTGGTTTTATTTGGGACTGCCGCGGATTTTTTTGCGGAGCTGAAAAACGGCATTCCGAGCTTGATTCTGCTGGATATCATGCTCAACGACGCAAACGGCATGGATATTTGCAAAAAGCTAAGGAATGCGCCGGGGACGCGCCGTGTGCCGATCATAATGCTCACCGCGAAAAACGAGGAAGTGGACCGCATTTTGGGGCTTGAAATGGGCGCGAACGACTACATCACCAAGCCGTTTTCCATTCGCGAGCTGGTCACGCGAATCAAGGTGCAGCTGCGGCGCGTCGAAAAGGAGCAGGAGCGCATAGTCACGGAGATAAGGGTGCGCGATTTGGAGATTCACATTGATAAATACGAGGTTTACAGCAAGGGCAAGCCCGTCGAGCTGACGCCTAAGGAATTTGAGCTGCTGCTGCTGCTCGCGAAAAATGTGGGCAAGGTGTTGACGCGTGAATTTATCATCAGCCAGGTGTGGGGGTATGATTTCATCGGCGAGGCGACGCGCACAATCGACGTGCATATACGCCAAATTCGCAAGGTAATTGGGGACGAAAACGAGGGTTATATTGAGACGGTGCGGGGAGTCGGGTACCGCATGAGGAGCAGTTGACACGAGCGGACAAGCCGAAAAACGCCGGAAATAACGGCTGATATGGCTATATGGCTTATATGAAGGAAGTGGGGAAATGTCGGAAACATTATATATATTGCTGATTTATGCCTGTTTAATCGTGATTATCGCGCTTGCCGTTTCAAAACATATGCTTAAGAAACGCGCGTCCACGCTGGAAAAGTCGGGGAACGAGCTTGTTTCCAATATTGCGCACGAGCTAAAGACGCCCATGACGTCCATTGTCGGGTTCGTGGAAACCCTGCAAAGCGGCGCGATTAACGACCCTCACAAGGCGGGGAGGTTTTTGGAGATAATAGCGGTGGAGTCCGCGCGTTTGCAGAATATAATTGAATCTACGTTGGAGCTGAGCCGGCTTGACAACCTGGAACATGACAAAAACAAGCAGGAATTTGACTTTGATGAGGTCATAGCCGAGAGCATAAATCTGCTGCGGCAGATGGCAAATGAGGAAGACATCAAGATTGACGTTTATTACAAAAACAGCGAAGCCGTGCGGGTTAATGCGAATAAAGTGCGGATGAAGCAAGTGATTCACAACCTCGTTGGCAACGCGATTAAGTACAATAAGCCGCAGGGAAAGGTGGATATAATCGTAGGTTCGAGGGGGAAAAATCTGATTTTGCAGGTGTACAACACGGGGAACGGGATTGCGTATGAGCATATTCCGCGGCTATTTGAGCGGTTTTACCGCGTGGATGACGGGCGCGCGCGTGACGTCGGCGGGACGGGGCTGGGGCTCGCGATTGTCAAAAAGATAGTCGATTTGTACAATGGGCATATCGAAGTTGAAACTCAGCCGGGCGAAAGTGTCACGTTTATTGTAACGCTGCCTATTGTAATGTAGATTTTTGTAAAAAATCCAAAAAATTTTAAATTTAATAAAATTGGGATTCTCTGCTTATTTTCATAAAAAACAAAGGCGAGGAAGTTACAAAAAAATAAAAAAAACGACTTTTTTAGAAATTTTTCTTGCATATTTTTAAACTTTGTGGTAGAATCTAAGTTAAGAAACTAATGACCCGACAGGACGCTGAATATTATTTTCAGCGGTTTCGTCAAACAAGGAGGAACAACTTATGCAAATCACAGACATTCGTGTTCGCAGCATTCGTCAGGAAGGGCGCATGAAAGCTATCGTTTCGGTAACTTTTGATGATTCACTTGCTGTGCACGACATCAAGGTAATTGAAGGGCAGGAGAAGCTATTTGTGGCGTTCCCAAGCCGCAAAACGCCTGACGGCGAGTTTAAGGACATTGTGCACCCCATCAACACGGAAACGCGCAGTTTTCTTGAAAGCGCGATTCTGACGAAGTACGAGGAGCAGAAAGCCGAAGATGCCGAAAATGACCGCACTCATGCGGTTGCTGCACCCGTGTCTAAGGTGGCTGAAACTGATTTGACCGTGGGAGTCGATACGACATCTGAGGTTGAGGAAGATGAAGCGACGGACGAAATTGAGGAAGTAGAAACGAAGAAAAAGACAAAAGAAACAGAATAGCCATGTTAAAACTGATTCACGGCGTGGCAGGCAGCGGCAAAACCACTGCTTGTTTTCTGTATGCAAAAAAAGTGAGAGAAAATGTAATTTTTATAGTACCCGAAGGCTGTACGTTGGCGATGGAGCAAAAAGTTGCGCGTGAATTTGGCGCGGGATTGTTTGATGCTACGGTTGGCGCGAAAAAGGCGGAGGGCAGTGCAGTATTAGCTGAAAAAAGCACGGTAAACGGCGGAAATTATGATGGAAACCCGACGGAAAATTCAGGAGACGTCAACAAAAATGCCGGAGTGCAGTCAAGCGTCGATGTTTTGAGTTTTCAGCGCCTTGCCGCTCAGGTTTTCGCGCGTTACGGACCGCTTTTCCCCGATAACATGACCTCCGGAATACAGCATATGCTCATGCAAAAGACGCTGATTGATATCCAAAAGCGTCTGCAGCTTTTAGGTTCGGCGGCGGAGTTGCAGGATTTCGCCGAAATAATGTCAGGGCTTTTTGCGGAATTTGAGCGATACATGATTACCCCGAGCGAGCTGGCAAAACAGGCGGAGTTGCAGGAAAATTCAGTCCTAAAG
Source organism: Clostridiales bacterium (assembly GCA_031263785.1). Lineage (GTDB taxonomy): Bacteria > Bacillota > Clostridia > Monoglobales > WRBX01 > JAISFC01. The sequence continues at coordinate 10,984 of JAISFC010000042.1, forward strand.
TTGAAATTGCAGGACATAGCGCGGATTTACGAAGGCTACATAAAAGAGATTGAGAAACGCGATATTTGCACATCGCGCAATCTGGATTTGTTGTGCGAAAGAATCGGTGCGGTTGAGATGTTCTCCAACACGCATTTTATTTTTGATAGTTTTACAAGTTTTACCCCGCAGGAATATGCCGTGATTGAGCGGATTTTGGAGGTTGCGCCCGGTGTAACAATTGCGCTTACGTGCGGCGATTTAAGCGAAAAATCGGGAGGGGTATTTCTGGAAAGTCGGCAAACGGCGGAGAGGCTTTATCGCATGGCGGCGGAGGCGGGAGTTCCCGTTGAGCCTGATTTGCGTTTGACGGATAATAAAAAGCACGCTGAAAATGCGGAAATGAAGGCGTTGGAGTATGCCGCGCGGAGTGGGTTTGCGAAGGCGCGGGCGCACGCTTCCAAGCCGCGGAATGTGAATGTTTTTTGCGCTGACAATCCGTATGGTGAGGTGGATTTTTGCGCGAAAAAAATACTCAAGTTATGCCGCGAAAATGGCTATCGGCAAAGTGATATCGCGATAATTGCGAACGATGCGACGCTGTATGCGGATTTAATCCGCCACATTTTTCCCCGTTACGGGATTGATATTTTTGTCGACGACGCGCGGAGCGCCCTTAAAAGTGTGTTTATTCAAGGGGTTTTGGCTTTTTTGGATATATGGGTACAAAACTTTTCGTCGGCGTCGGTCATAAAATATTTGAAATGCGGAGCGGCGCGCCTGCCTAACGAAGATATTAATTTCCTTGAAAATTACGTTATCGCAAGCGGACTCAACAGCCAGCAGTGGAAGATGGAGCGTGAAATTACCTACATTCCAAGCGGATTTTCCGAGGGTGATTTGTTGCGTGTGCGCGAGATTTTAAAGACACGTATGACGCCGATTTTGAATTTTGATAGCAAGTTTGAGGGGCGCAAGACGGCAGGGCAGATTATAGACGCTATAAGCGGATATTTGCTTGAAATTAACGCAAAGGAATATGCAGAGGAAGACAAAGACGACACGCAGGGGTATGAGGTTTTGGAGGATGTTTTGGCGCAGATGCGCAGTGTTTTTGGGGCGGACCTTCTGACGTTTAAGAAATTTTTTGCCATTTTGAAGACGGGAATCGGCGGATATAAATTGACGCAGCTGCCGCAAACGGCGAAACAGGCGCATTTTTGCGCTATAAGCAGGTATAAAGCGCATGCGCCTAAGTGCTTGTTTATTTTGGGAGCGCAGGAGGGGAGCTTCCCCGCAAAGCATGTGACAGAGGGCATTTTGACGGATAATGACCGCGTTAGTTTGGAGACGAAGGGCGTGTCGCTCGCGATGACGGCGGCGAATCGTCAAATTTGTGAGCAACAGACGGTTTATAGCTGCCTCACAAGTCCGCGGGAGCGGCTGTTTCTGTTCCATTCCGCGCATGATTTTGAGGGTGAGCATCTTGCGCCGTCGCCCGTAATATCGCAGATTAAACGCGTTTTCCCGAAGCTTGTGGTGGAAGATAATATTTTTGAGAAGGGTGGGAGTCTGGCGGAAATGGAAGGCGCTGACGCCAGCTTCAACAGAGTGGTAACGCAGTTTGCGAAGGGCAATTTGAGTGGAGTTTTTAGGAGTGCGTGGCAGTGGTACGAGGAAAATCGCGTCGAACGGGTCAGGATGGCGCACGCCGCGTTTGCCTATACTAACGAGCCGAAAAAATCCGCGTTCCCCGCAATAAAACTGCTTTATAATCAGCAACTCGTTACTTCCGTTTCGCGCGTTGAAAGTTTTGCGAGCTGCCAATTCGCCTATTTTATGCGGTACGGGTTGCGGGCGCTTCCGCGGAAAACGAGCGAAATAACCGCGCCGGAAAGCGGAAATATCATGCACACGGTGATAGAGCGATTCTGCAGGAAAAACCTTTTAAATGAGGATTTTTCCACGATAACGGGAGAAGCCGCGGATGTGGATATCGCGCAAATTACCGCGAAGGTTTTGGAGGAGCAGTGCAGTGAAAACATACGTCAAAATCCGCGTTTTGAGGGATTTTCCGCGAAAATAATACTCACCCTGCAGCTGGCAATAAGGAATATTTTGGATTTTTACAAAAACAGTGATTTTAAGCCTCTGGAGTTCGAGCTGTCGTTTGGCGAAGGCGGGCAGCTGCCACCTTTAAAAATCGCGTTAAAAAGCGGAGAATGGGTTCAACTACGCGGGCGCGTCGACCGTGCCGACATTCATCGAACCCCCGATGCAAGCTACATAAGCGTGGTGGATTACAAAAGCAGTGATAAAAACATTGATTTTGCCGATGTTTCGCATGGTGTACAGGTGCAGCTTCCGGCTTATATCCATAGCCTTTGCACCGCGCTTGCCGAGCGGGAGCGGACCCCTGTCATACCTGCGGGAATGCTGTATTATAACGCGAATTTGACGCCTTTCGCCGATGAGCTTGCGGCGGATGTTGACGTTTGGCTCGAAATTCAAAAAAAGTTGCGTATGCGCGGAGTGACGCTTGAAAACGCGGGAATTAGCAAGAAATTTATCTGCGGAGGAGTAACGGCGGCGGCGGAAATAAAAAAAATCTGTGACACGGCGCTGGCTCAAATTTCGGCGCAGCTGGAAAAAATATCTGTCGGTGAAATTGCCCTGAATCCTTATAAAAACGGCAAAAAAGCCGCGTGTGATTATTGCCCGTACAAGGCGGCATGTCAATTTGACGCCGCGAAAAACAAGTACAACCTTGCTTAGTGGAGGCGGATTTAGCGTGAAAAGGGAGGTGAATCGTAATGCAATGGACGGATGAGCAGAAAAAAGCGATAGAAATCGCAAATTTTAACATAGTGGTTTCCGCGGCGGCGGGGGCGGGCAAGACGGCGGTGCTGGTGGAGCGCGTAATCCAGAAAATCCTGAAAAACGGCAGAGATATCGACCGAATGTTAATCGTCACCTTCACTAAAGCGGCGGCGAACGAGATGCGTGAGAGGATTTTTGACGCGCTGGCGAAAGAGCTTGCGGAGAATCCGAAAAATTCGCATATAAGGAGGCAAATTGACCTGCTCCCCCGTGCGAATATCTCTACGATTCACGCGTTTTGTCAAGCGATTTTGCGCAATAATTTTTATCACATCGGGGTTTCGCCTGATTTTGAAATTGCGGACGAGAATAAGCTTTCGATTTTGAGCAATGATGCGGTGGATGACGTGTTTAAAAAGGAATATATGGGCAATAATGCCGCTTTCCACGAGCTGGTGCAAAATTTTGGCGGCAAGCGCGGGGACGATGATTTAGCGGAATTAGTGCGGAAATTACATGATTTTAGTCAAGCGGCGACAAACCCGCGGGAATGGCTGACCGGCTTGTCTGTGAGCGCTGAAATATTCGCCGACGAAATTGCACGGCAGTTTTGCCTTGATTTAGAGGGGATTTGCGCCGAATATGAGAGTGCTATCAGAATTTCCCGCGCTACTGACGGATTGGAGCGGTATGCCGAGCATATGCAGGGCGAGATGGAATTTTTCAGGGAGCTTGCGCGGAAATGTGAGGGGGCGTCGTGGGACACCATAAGAAAACATGCTTATATAGCTAAATTTTCCAACATGCCGCCGAAAAGCAAGACAGCCGATGATGGCGCGGCGAATCAGGTCAAGGAGATGCGCAACAACATCAAGGATTTGTTTTTGAAGTACGTAAAAGGTGTATTTTATGCGGATTTGGCTAAGATGGAAGAGGACATGCAAGCGATGCGTCCGCAATTGGACGCGTTGACGGGCGTGGTAGTAAAATATAATGAGGAATTTATGAAACGCAAAACTGAAGAGAATCTGCTTGATTTCGGCGATATTATACATATGACGGCAGGGCTGCTTGAGCATAATTCGGAAGAAATCGCGAAGGATTTCGACGAGATTTATATTGACGAGTTCCAGGACACAAACGCCGCTCAGGCACGTATTTTTGAGCAGTTGGGCGCATATGTAAAGACGTTTATTGTTGGAGATGTGAAACAGTCGATTTATCGTTTTCAAAATAGTGAGCCGCGTTTATTTCTTGCGAAAATGGAAAACGCCCGCGAGGCGGATAAGGTATTGCATTTAGCGCATAATTTCCGTTCTAACAGCGGGATTATCGACGTTATAAACCATATATTTTCCGCGATAATGAGCAGGGATGTCGGCGAGGTGGATTATGATGAGCGCCATGCCCTGATTGACGGAAATGCCGATAAAATGGCGCATGATATGGCGGAAAATGCGGTAGAAATCCACATAGTGGAATCGGCGGACAACAAGGAAGAGCAAGAGCGGCTGACGGATTTGGAATATGAGGCACGGCTGGTGGCGGAGAGAATTTTGCAGCTGGTTGAGGATGAAAAAGCCGTGAATTATGGGGATATTGCGATACTATCGCGCAAGCGTCCGGGCGTGTCGCGCGTATTTGCGGACGAGCTGACGCGGCAGGGGATACCCACGATTTGCGAGGATAACAGCGGATTTTTTGTGGCAAAAGAGATAGAAATGATGCTTAATTTCTTGAAAATAGTCGACAATCAGTTGCAGGATATTCCGCTGATTGCCGTTTTGCGGTCGTCGATTTTCAATTTTACCGACGATGAATTAGCGGAAATGCGCTTAAAAACGCCTAAAGGAGCCTTCTATGACGCTGTGAAAAATTTCCCCGGGGAAAAAAGCGAGCGGTTCATTACGTACCTTGAAAAGCTGGTTAATATGACTAAACGCGTCGGTCCGGCGGAGATTTTGGAACAAATTTTCTATATGACGCATTTTGAGGCGATTGTCAGCACTTTGCCGAACCCCGCCACCCGCATGGCGAACTTGCAGCTTTTGCGCAAATACGCTGCCGATTTTGAGAGGGCGGAGCATAAAAGCCTGCATGATTTCATTAGTTTTGTCAATGCCTGCATCAAAAACGAGAAGGATTTTGGGGTCTACAAGGCGAACGCGGAGAGCGAGAATGCCGTGCGGATTATGACTATTCACAAGAGCAAAGGGCTTGAATTTAAGGCGGTTTTTGTGGTTGGGAGCGGCGGAAGATTTAACATGAGGGACATCGCGAAACCACTGCTTTACGATTTTCGGCGCGGGATTGCGATGGATTTTTTTGATACTAAGCGCAGAATAAAGCGACCGACTATCGCTAAAATTGCCGTAAGCAACGCGAAACGAGCGGATATGCTTTCTGAGGAGATGCGCATTTTGTACGTTGCGCTCACGCGCGCGATTGAGCGGCTGATTGTTGTGGGGACGGTGAGGGACGCCGAGCGGAGCCTTGAAAAATGGCGCAATGCCGCGGGATTTTCGGTCGCGAAGCAGAACACGTTTATCGACTGGATTGGAATTGGGCTGGCGAAAAATCCGCCTGCGAGCGTACGATTTTCCACATGGTCGCAGAAGGATTTGCCAATTGTACCCATTAAGCAGCGGCGGATTCCCGAAACGGTTATAGAAGGTGAATCGCTTTTTGACGCTGAAATAGCTGAAAGATTTAGATTCAGGCTGCCGGAAATTTCTTCGCGCCCGCTGCCGGTCAAGGCGTCGGTGAGCCAAATATTGACGTGGAATAAGCCGCCAAGTGACGATGAGAAAGCGAAAATCATTAGGGAAACAAGCGCTTTTTCGGACGATATGCCTCAAGCGTCTCTGATGTTTCGGGGGACTGTGGTACACTTTGTTATACAAAATCTCGACTTGAGTCGGGTGGGTTCATTGGCTGAAATTGAGCTACAAATCGGCGAAATGGTGAAAAAAAATATGTTGCGCGCGTCCGACGCGGAATTGGTGTACGCAAATAGAATTTTAGGCTTTTTCCAAAGTGAGTTGGGTAAAAGGCTGAAAGAATCGTATAAAAAATCGCCGTTTAACGTATGCCGCGAAGTGAAATTTTTCACGGAAGTGCGGGCGGCGGACCTGCTCGCGGATGCCGATGGCGATGATAAATTGCTGTTGCAGGGGGTTGTGGACTGTTATTTTTTCGAAGATAGCGGGCTTGTAATTATAGACTTCAAGACAGGCAAAAATGCCGAATTGAAGCCGCAGTCGGTGCAACAAGTTAAAATTTATTCGCTGGCGATGGAAAAAATTTTGAAAAAAAAGGTGAAAGAGTGCTACGTATATGGTGGTTTATGACGCGCCGTCAGGAGGCGAAAACGCGCGAAATTTCTGCATTTACTCCTGTTTTGTGGAAGGCGATTGCCTGCCTTATTGCGTGGTAAAACGCTTCGGGCGACGAGCTGCCGTGCGCCTTGATAACCGTGCCGTTTGCGCCTAAAACCGGAGCTCCGCCGTATTGCGAATAGTCCACGCGCGCTTGCATTTCGGTGAGCGCGTCTTTTAGTAGAATGCCGGCAAATTTAGTCGAGGGATTTAGGTTAATGGCTTGTTTGAGGTAAAAATTCATCATGCTCGCCACGCCTTCGAGGGTTTTTAGGAGCACGTTCCCGGTGAATCCGTCGGTCACCAAGACGTCGCAAGCGTGTTCCGCCAAATCGCGCGCCTCAATATTGCCAACGAAATTTATAGGCATATTTTTCAGCAGGGCAAACGTTTCGCGCGCCGCGGCATGACCTTTCCCGTCCTCCGAACCGACGTTGAGCAGCCCGATGCGCGGCTCAGCCACGTCGTGCACCTTTTTCATGTACACCTCGCCCATGATGGCGAATTGCGCCAAAAATTCGGGATTATAATCTACATTCGCGCCCGCGTCAATCAAAATGGTAGCTCCGTGTTTCGTCGGCATAATCGGCGAAAGCGCAATACGCTTGACGCCCTTGATTCGTCGCGCAAAAAGGGTCGCCGCGCCAATCAACGCGCCGGTGTTGCCCGCGGAAACGAAGGCGTCGCCCTTGCCCTGCCTCAGCATGGAAAGCCCCACAACCATCGAAGAATCGCGCTTGCTTTTAATGGCATGAAGGGCATTTTCGCCGGCTGAAATATTGTCGGACGTATTGATTATTTCCGCGTTTTCAATGCCGTATTTACGCACAAGCGGCGAAATTTTCTGTTCCAAACCCAAGAGCGTTATTTTCTCGCCGAACTCCTTCGACGCCTTTTTAACGCCCGCAACCACTGCTTCGGGCGCATTATCGCCGCCCATACAGTCAATCAAAATATTCATGTAATCAGCCCTCACTTAAATTCCAGCAATTTCCAATTGGACGCCACATACATCCACCCCGAAACTACCGTCAAAATCAATGCAATCATCACAAAAACCGTTGACAAATACAATCCCGCGTACTCCAGCAGGAATATTCTATCGAATAACAGCGAAATTATCGCCACAATTTGCGATACCGTTTTCACCTTACCCCAGCTACTTGCCGCGATTATTTTGCCTTCGGAGACCGCGACCAGCCTCAGCGACGTCACGATAAATTCGCGCGCGATTATCAAAGTCGCTATCCAAGCGTCCAATTTGTTCAGCTGGACGAACCCGACCAGCGCGGCGGTGATGAGGAGTTTATCCGCGAGCGGGTCCACAAATTTGCCGAAATTGGTCACCTGATTCTGCTTGCGCGCGACATACCCGTCGACGCTGTCCGTGGCGGCGGCGACAACAAAAATGGCGGTGCACATCCAGTCCGTTATGGGGGAGCGGAACATCAAAAGAGCCATAAAAATGGGCACCAGCAATATTCGCGCTAAGGTTATTTGGTTGGCGGTTGTCAAAATTCATTCCTCCATGTGAAGCTTTTTAGAAACATTCGGGAAAATGCTCCAAGCGCGGTTTACATAGGAAAATTCGCGAGCAACTTACACGTGCATGGATATTTCGCCTACTAAATCATATTCCGTCGACGCGATTACGCGCACACAGACCATATCCCCTGTTTGTAAACCCTCGCCGTCTTTAATCAGCACGTTTCCGTCAATATCAAGGCTGTCCGCTGCGGTACGCCCTATGTACATCCCGTCTTCGGTCTTGCCTTCGACCAGCACCTGTTCCAAGCGTCCGATTTTGTTTTTGCCTATCTCGCTCGAGATTTCCGCCTGAATTTCCATTAGCCGCTCGCACCGAAGTTGCCGGTCTCTTTCGGGTATTTGGTTGGGCATATCCGCGGCGAGTGTACCTTCCTGCGGCGAGTACGCAAACGCGCCCAGCCGCTCAAAACGCATATCCCAAAGGAACGAACACAACTCCTCGAATTCCTCTCGCGTTTCGCCGGGAAACCCTGCAATGAGCGTGGTGCGGAGGGTTATGTCCGGCATGGCTTCCCGCAGCTTTTCTATCAGCCCGACAATCTGCGCCTTTGACGTGCGCCGCCCCATTCGCTGCAATATCGCGTCGTTGCAATGTTGAATGGGAATGTCGATATATTTGCAGATTTTCGGTTCTTTCCGCATTACTTCAATCAGCTCGTCTGTGACTCGTTCGGGGTAGCAATAGTGCAGACGAATCCATAAAAGGTCGCGGATTTTGCATAAATCCGTGAGCAGCTGCGGCAGAGCGTACGCCGAGCCGTCCGAATATGCGGTTATATCCTGCGCAATCACGATTAATTCGCGCGTGCCCCGCTTGACCAAATCCTTCGCTTCAGCCAGCAACTCCTTCTTAGGGCGGCTCACGTACTCCCCGCGAAGGGCGGGAACCACGCAATATGTGCAGTGATTGCTGCATCCGTCGGCAATCTTTAGGTATGCCGACCCGTAAGGCGTCGACAACAGCCGCGGCATATTGTGATATACATTTTCGGAGCGGGAAACGAGCGTCCGACTGCCGGAAAGCGCACAATTGACGGCTAAAAGCACATCGCCGCCCAGCTCCATAACAACATCAACGCAGGGGAGTAGGTCTAGAATCTCGCCGCCGTGCCGCTCGGACAAACAGCCCGCCACAATCAGCTTTTTGCCGTATTGCCCCATTTCCTCAATTTTTTCGACGGACTCCTGCGTGGCATGGTCGATGAAACAGCAAGTGTTCACGATGATAATGTCGGATTCTTGAGGGTCGACGGTGAACTCATGCCCGCCAACCGTCAAGGCGCCGAGAATTTCTTCACTGTCAACGAGATTTTTTGGACAGCCAAGTGAAACCATGCAAATTTTACTCATACTTGCCCCCTAAAACAAGAGTTAATTGAAAGCTCGCGCCGCAAAACATCCTTCCGAATGTTGCGTCTACGAATTGCAATGTCCGCGCAGCTTATCAAAAATATCGGCGTATTTAAAGCCTTTTTGCAACAGATAGCGAATAAGCCTGTCGCGGTCCTTTTTATCGCTTAAATCCAGCGTATCCGCCTTTTTTTCAAGGACGCGCGTCAATTCGGAGTCAAAGTCCACATTTGCACACGCAAACGCGCGGGAAATCGTAGCGGAGTCAATCCTTTTTTCCTGCAATTGAGCGCGAATCCGCGACGGTCCGCGTCCGTTTAAGTTGTTGCCGTCCTTAATAAAACGCACGGCATAATCAAAATCGTCGATATAGCCCTCATCCTCAAAGTATTGCAACGCCTGCTCGCAAAACGGCGGCGACACGTCTTTTTTGCGCAGTTTATCAAGCAATTCCGCGCGCGTGTGCATGCGAAAGCTGAGATAATAGAGCCCGAGCCACTTTGCGTATTCAAAGTTATTTTTGTCACGCTTCATCCGCAAATTCAACTTTGGATACCGATTCGCTTCCGTTTTGATCTATTTCCGCGCGTACTTTTGTCTCTATTTCAGCCAACAAATTGCTATCATTCTTGAACAGTTTTTTAACGGCGTCGCGCCCTTGCCCCAGCCTCGTCTCGCCGTAAGAGAACCAAGAGCCGCTTTTGTTCACGATTTTCAAATCCACGGCAATATCCAATATATTCCCCTCTTTGGAGATGCCCTCGCCGTACATAATGTCGAATTCCGCCATTTTAAAGGGCGGCGCGACTTTATTTTTGGCAACCTTGACGGTGGTCCTGCTCCCTATCATTTGGTCGCCGATTTTGAGGGTCTCCTTGCGGCGAACGTCCAAGCGCACGGACGCGTAAAATTTCAGCGCCCGCCCGCCCGTGGTAGTTTCGGGATTGCCGTAAGTAGAGCCGATTTTCTCGCGCAATTGGTTTATGAAAATCGCCACGACGTTGGAGCGGTTAATCACGCCGGACAGCTTGCGAAGAGCTTGCGACATCAGCCGCGCGTGCAGCCCCATATGCGAATCGCCCATTTCGCCCTCTATTTCAGCCTTAGGCACCAGCGCGGCGACGGAGTCTATGACGATTACGTCAATCGCGGAGCTTCGAGCCAGCATTTCGGCGATTTCGAGCGCCTGCTCACCTGTGTCAGGCTGCGAAACCAGCAAATCGTCGATGTTTACGCCCAAAGCGCGCGCGTATTGCGGGTCCAGCGCATTTTCCGCGTCAATGTACGCCGCCGCCCCGCCGCGTTTTTGCGCCTCCGCCACAATGTGCAACGCCACCGTCGTCTTCCCCGAGCTTTCAGGTCCGTAAATCTCCGTGATTCTCCCGCAAGGTACGCCCCCGATGCCCAGCGCGAGGTCCAGCGACATCGACCCCGTCGGCACGGACTCAATGTTCATAGTAGCGTTCTCGCCGAGCCGCATAACCGCGCCCTCACCGTAGTTTTTGCGAATATTGTCCAAAGCCATTTGAAGCGCCTTGTTTTTGTCTGTTTCATTGCTGATTGTGAATTTCAGCTTAGCTTTATTTTTATCATCTGCCACAACAACAACCCCTTCCATAACAATACTATAATAGTTATCAGCGAAAGTCAAGAAAAATTTTTACGGCAGGAAATCGCACAGCACACGGTTGCTGACCTCGATTCCGCGGGTGGATAAGCGTAGTTTTCCGCCATTTAGCTCCATAATTTTAAGCCGGAGGTATTTCTCGATAATCGCGCCGTATAAGCTGAAAATGTCGGTTTTGAAAATTGATTTAAATCTTTTGATAGAAATGCCGTCAATTTGACGCAAGCCCAGAAACATGAATTCGGCGATGTCGTCGCTTGCGCTGTTAATGGCGCGTTTCGGCTGCTCGCCGCTGATATATCCCTCAATATCGGCGGTGTTTGCCGTCCTCACGCTCGACGCATACCCGTGCGCCCCCGCGCCGAAACCGATATAATCCGCTAAATTCCAATATTTAAGGTTGTGACGACATTCGTAGCCCGCAATCGCCCAATTGGAAATTTCGTAGTGGTGATAGCCCGGCAAAAAATCGCTGATACGTGCGTACATTGCGCGTTCCGTGTCCTCGTCGGGCAGGTTCAGGCGAGCGTTTTCAAACGGCGTGTTTTTTTCAATCGAGAGCGAATAGCACGAAATATGCTCCGGCGCGAGGCGCAAAATCCCGCTCAAAGTTTGCTCCCACGAAGCTAAAGTTTGGTCGGGAATGCCGAACATCAAGTCGACATTTATGTTAGTGAAATGCGCGCGCGCAAGATGGTACGCCCGCAGGAAATCCTCGTGAGTGTGGATGCGTCCGAGCAGTGAAAGCTCGCTGTTTATCGCGGATTGAGCGCCTAAGCTCACGCGGTTGAACCCTATATTTTTGAGCGAACGGAAGTCGTCAAGCGTTTTGGGATTCACCTCAATTGTCGTTTCGCAATTTTTATGAAGCGAAAATCGGCGGTATAGCGCGCTCATAATCCGTTCCAGCAGAGGAAGGGGAAGAAGCGACGGAGTGCCGCCACCCATGAAAATGGTGTCAATTGTGCGCTTTTCGGGGAAGTTATTAATCTCGCCGACCAATGCGTCCGCGTACGCGTCCATGAGCGATTCCTTGCCGCTTAGCGAGTAGAAATTGCAATAATTACACTTTTTCGCGCAAAAAGGGATATGGATATAAACGCCCGAATTCGTGACCATCAATCCAGTTTAAGCACGGACATGAACGCCTCTTGCGGCACTTCCACGTTCCCCACCTGACGCATGCGCTTTTTCCCTTCTTTTTGCTTCTCCAGCAGCTTTTTCTTGCGCGAGATATCGCCGCCGTAGCACTTCGCGAGGACGTCCTTCCGCAGTGCGCGGACGGTTTCGCGGGCAATAATTTTGCTGCCCACAGCCGCCTGAATCGGCACCTCAAACATTTGACGGGGGATGACGTCCTTTAATTTTTCCGCAATTTTCCGCCCTCTTTTGTACGCCGACTGCGAATGTACTATAAAAGAAAGGGCGTCCACGATTTCGCCGTTCAGCAAAATATCAAGCTTCACGAGGTCCGCGCGGGCATAGCCCATGAGCTCGTAATCAAAGCTCGCGTACCCCTTTGTGCGGGATTTCAGCGCGTCGAAAAAGTCGTAAATTATCTCATTTAAAGGGAGCTCGTAATAAATAACGGCGCGGTCGGAATCGTTATATTGCATGTCGCGGAACACGCCCCGCCGCTCCTGGCACAGCTCCATGATGTTGCCGGTGTACTCGCGCGGAGTCATCAAAGTTGCCTTCACAATCGGCTCCTCGATATAGTCAACCACCGTGGAATTCGGCAGATTTGCGGGGTTATCGACCCATATAACCTGCCCGTCCGTCTTGTGCACCTTAAAAATTACGCTGGGCGCGGTGGTGACCAAATCCAGGTCATATTCACGTTCCAGACGCTCCTGAATTATCTCCATGTGCAAAAGCCCGAGGAAGCCGCACCGGAACCCGAACCCCAGCGCGACCGAGGTTTCGGGCTCAAATTGCAGGGCGGCGTCATTGAGCTGCAACCGCTCCAGCGCCTCGCTCAGGTCGTTGTACCGCGCGCCGTCAGCAGGATAAATCCCGCAAAACACCATGGGATTCACCTTTTTATACCCCGGCAGAGGCTCGCTCGCGCCGTTTACCGCCAGCGTGATGGTGTCGCCAACGCGCGTGTCAACCACGTTTTTCACCCCGGCGACGATGTAGCCCACCTCGCCGCATAGCAGGGAATCCGCGGGAATATGCCCGCTCGGGTGCAAGTGACCGACCTCCGAGACGTCAAATTCCGCCTCGCTTGCCATCATTTTGATGCGGTCGCCAGCCTTCAGCGCGCCGTCGAACACCCGCACGTACACGATGACGCCTTTATATGAATCGTAAAAAGAGTCGAAAATCAGGGCGGTGAGCGGGTTTTTAACACTTCCCGACGGCGGCGGTATCAGCGCGACAATTTGCTCCAAAACGTCGTCCGTGCCGATGCCCATTTTTGCCGAAACGAGCGGCGCGTTGGAGCAGTCCAGCCCGATGGTGTCCTCCACCTCTTTTTTCACCTCGTCGGGGCGAGCGGCAGGCAGGTCAATTTTGTTTAAAACAGGCACTAATTCAAGGTTATGCTCCAGCGCGAGATACGTATTTGCCAGCGTCTGCGCCTCTATCCCCTGCGCCGCGTCCACGACAAGCACCGCCCCCTCACAAGCGGCAAGGCTGCGCGAAACCTCATAGTTAAAGTCGACATGCCCGGGCGTGTCAATCAAATTTAGAATGTATTTTTCGCCGTTTTTCGCCGTGTACGGCATACGTACCGCCCGCGCCTTGATAGTAATCCCGCGTTCGCGCTCAAGGTCCATGTTGTCCAGCAGTTGGTCACTGCGCTCGCGTGGCGTTATTAGCCCCGTTCGCTCCAAAAGACGGTCCGCAAGGGTGCTTTTGCCGTGGTCTATATGTGCAATTATACAAAAATTTCGCAGCGTTTCCAGTCGCTCCAAGTAACTCACCTCATGAGACTCATTCTATAATATTGACGGGAAAATGTCAAGCCGTAAAAAATCTCGCCAAATTTTTAAAATAAAATATTTATTTCTCAAAAAATTTTTATATTCCAATATCCCGCATTATCACGCAATATTTGGGGTTGGACCTTGTTAATTTTAATGCACGTTGTAATAAAATTGTAACATTTTTGTAATATTTTTGAAAAAAACTCTTTACAAATTAAATCTTATGTTGTATAATGTTGATAGGATTAGAAAAGCGCCTTGTAATAGGAGGAAATATAGTGCTGGAATTTGAGAGGACTTATGAAGAACCCGTTTTAATGAAGGTAATAGGCGTTGGCGGAGGCGGAAATAACGCTGTTAATCGCATGCTTGACGTGGGGCTTTCCAAGGTGGAGTTCATCGTTGTCAACACGGATAAGCAGGTGCTTCAGCTTTCCAAAGCCACGCAGCGCATCCAAATTGGCGAGAAAATAACCCGTGGATTGGGCGCGGGAGCGAATCCGGAAGTTGGCGCTAAGGCGGCGGAGGAAAGCCGCAGTGAGATAGCGCAGGCGGTTCGCGGTGCGAATATGGTCTTTGTTACGGCGGGAATGGGCGGCGGAACGGGTACGGGAGCGGCGCCTGTGGTCGCGTCAATCGCGCGTGAGATGGGAATACTTACCGTTGGTATTGTGACGAAACCCTTTAATTTTGAGGGGAAACGGCGCATGCTGCAGGCGGAGGAAGGGATAGAGCTGCTCAAGGAAAATGTGGACGCGCTCGTGGTTATCCCCAACGACAAGCTGCTTGAGGTTTCGCAGCAACGCACCACGCTGATGGACGCGTTTCGCATGGCGGACGACGTTTTGCGGCAGGGCGTTCAGGGGATTACCGACCTGATTCTACAGCCCGGGCTGCTCAATCAGGACTTTGCGAATGTCAAGTCGGTCATGAAGGACGCAGGGTATGCGCACATGGGCGTCGGGCGGTCGTCGAGCGAGAATAAGGCGGTGGACGCGGCGAAATTGGCGGTGCACAGCCCGCTTTTGGAGACTACGATTGAGGGCGCGAAGGGCGTGATTGTCAACGTCACGGGCAGCGCGAATATGACGATGTACGAGGCGTCCGAGGCGGCGAATTACGTGCAGGAGCTTATCGACCCCGATGCGTTGTTTATTTTCGGCTCGATTATCGATGAGAATTTGAGCGACGAAATAGTGATAACGGTGATTGCAACCGGGTTTGAGAGTGTTCCGGCGGCGGAGGTCAAGGTGAAAAAGGCGGAGCCGGTGGCGGTCACTCAAAATCAGTCGCAAATGCGCGTAGGCGTGACGGCGGAAGCTTCGGCTCAACAAACTGCCCAAAAGCCACAGACGAAGTTCCCTGATTTTGATAGCTTTTCCAGCGGGGAAATAGACATTCCGGACTTCCTTAAACATAACATTCACGAATAATATGATAGAAGAATTTGCCAATGATGGAAACTGTGTGATTGTCTTTGCGGCAAATGGAGACGGGAATAACGGGGAACGATTGATTAAAAAATATAAACATTTAGTGAAGCCTTCAGGCAAAAAGACTCCGGAGGAGATGGCGGATTTTTTAGAGGATAAGCTTTCAGCCGTTCCGATTGATTTTTCTTCATTTGTCGACGTAACCCGAAAAGTTACGATGCTACATCTTAACCTTTATATAAAGACCAAGGGGATGGATTTAAGTTTTAACGATTTGGAATTTATGGCGTACAAGATACCGAACGACAAATTTGGCGCTGAATATTATAAATACCCCTATAAATCCATGGAAGTAGAAGGTCACGGCGATGATTTAATTTACGTCATATTAGAAAAGCATTTGGATAATTACATAAATTGTAACTGCGGCAAATTGTCTTTAGATTTAGCGATTAAAAGAGGCGTTAGTGATTACGATTACGAAAATAATACGATTGGGCTTTTAGAATATTTGTCGCGGTTGGAAGCGATTGAAAACAAATGGTATTGAATTGAAGTGAATTTTATGAAGAAATGGCATGTTATTAGTTCGGTTATGTTGGTTGCCGTTGTTGTTGCGGGTTATGCGTTGGCGGCTTATTCGCCCGTTAAAGTCGATGATTCTTATAATACTAAGGGTGCTGCCGGGATTCAGTTGCAAGAGTACAAGCGAGATGAAGCGATAATAACTAAAGAACGGGCAATCAATGCGGTTATGGCGGATTTTCCGGAACTTGCTGATAAGCAACTCGTGTCCGTGGATGTTAAGGCAATGACTTTTGGCGGTTATTCAATGTTTACGGAGGAAGCTTTAAATAAAAACCCTGAGTTAAAAGAAAGGGGTTATTTGGAAAACACGCCTGTTTATATCGTGGAATTTGACGGTGTTCAGATTAGTCGTTCGGGAGGGACATTTGTTTCGGACGAAAAGAGAGAGGCGGACGTGCTAACGAAGCAGTTTGTTATAGTCGATGCGAAAACCGGTGTAACTTTGCTTACTTATCATGCAAAAACGGCTACTATGGATTAGTGAGAGTGCGAAAGTGAAGGCGGTGGAGTGAGCGATTCCCAAAAGTTGGACGTGAATTTAGCGATTAACAAGGATTGATTTCCGTATTACGCGGGTCAGTCCTTTTGATTTTTGTTTGATGTGGAGAAAAGGGCGTGTTTACCGTGCAAAATTTTTCTTGACATATTTCGGAATATTGGGTATAATAAGCACATAGAGGACGGAGGGATTGTATGCAACAAAATGATAGCGCGAATAATGATAATGCAAACGCGGTAAAGATTACGAATGAAAATTTTAATGAATTAATCAACGGGGAGCAGCCGGTTCTCGTGGATTTTCACGCCGCGTGGTGCGGACCGTGTCAGCGGATTGCGCCGATGGTGGAGCAGATAGTCGACGAATTGCACGGCGTCGCGTTGGTTGCGAAGGCGGATGTTGATGAGTGTCCTGAAATTGCGAGGGAGTTCAATGTGGCGAGTGTGCCGACGTTTATTGTGTTTAAAAATGGCGAAGAGGTGGAGCGTGAGGTGGGGGTGCGTCCGCGCGACACGCTGATTGGTTTGGTTCAGCAACACATTTGAAGGGCGGAGTGAGCTATGGCAGGGAAAAAGCTGTTTAAAATGAGGTTTTTGGGCTACGGCAAGCAGGACGTGTGCAATTATTTGGATAAACTCAATGGGCAGTTGAAAGAGGAACTGCGCGAAAAAGATGAGCAAATTGCCATGCTTACGTCGACAAACGCGGACTTTGCGGAAGCCAACGCAGGGCTTAAAAAGAGTATTAACGTGCACAAAAAGGCGGAGGAGATAATCTCGCAAGCGAAGAAAGAGGCGGAGCGGATTATTGCGGAGGCGCAAGCGACGGCGGCGGCGCGCCAGACTGATTTGCAGAAGAAAATCCAGAAGGAAAAAGCGAGTTTGCGCGTTATACAAGCGGAAGTTGCGGGCTTGAAAAAGCTTGCGGCAAATGCAATAGGCAAGTTTTCAAATGAGCTCGAGAGTCTTGAAGCGTAGCAAACGGCGAAAATCGTCGCCCTTTTCGTTGAAATCTTTGTAAAAATCATAGCTGGAGGCAGCTGGAGAAAGCACACATATGCCATTTTTCGGCGTTATTTTTTTTGCCATCGCCACCGCTTGCGCCATGTCCGCCGCGTAATGGACGTTAATGTCGCCGCCGTCAAGCATTTTCGCGATATGCGCACCCGTTGTGGGGATGCAGACCACGTTTTTCACTATATCGCCGTCGCGTAAAAAGGCGATTAACTCGCTCAAATCCACGCCGCGGTCCTTCCCGCCGACAATGAGAGTGTCCACCCTGCCGTGCTGCTCCCGTAAAGCATTGATGCAGCTGATTGTGGCTTGCGGAATCGTGGCAATGACATCGTCGTAATAGTTAATACCACCGTAATTTCCCACATATTCCATGCGATGCGGCAGCCCGCCGAATTGCCGCGCCGCGTTTAGCACGCGCATATCTACGGGACCAAAAAGCCTGCAAACCTCCAGCGCGGCGGCAATATTCGCAAGATTGTGGTCGCCGTGAAGCTTGCGCCCTTCCAACGAAGATTTCAGCGTGTCGTCGATGTGCGTCACAATCCGCTTCGCGCCGTCCCTTTCGGGTAGCTTTTCTGCGATAATATCCGCGCTTTCCGCGTTATAAATGAAAAAATCACCTTGAGACTGAAAACGCGCGATATTCAGCTTAGAATCAACATAATTATCAAACGCCCCGTGGAAATCCGAATGCTCCTCGTAAATGTTCAAAAACAGGGCGATATGGGGAGATTTCGTGACGCGCTCAAGCTGATAAGAAGACAGCTCGAGCACGGGGACCGTATCCGCCGTTATTTTATTCAAACAGTCGAAAAACGGTATCCCGATATTGCCCGCAAGCAGCGTATTTACCCCCTGTTTCGCCAACATTTTGTTGAGCAGGGAGCTGGTGGTGCTTTTGCCCTTGGTCCCCGTGATGCCGATGGTTTTGGCTTCGGTAAATCGCAGAAACAAGTCCAATTGAGAGGTCAATTCGCCTGTTGTTTTCTCCTTAAACGGCACCCCGGGAGATTTTATGATTACGTCGAAATTATCGTGATACTCGGGCGGCTGTTCGCCGAGAAGGTAATCCGTATTTTTGTTATTCTTGTGCGATAAATTGATGTTTTTATCCGCGATTGTTAGATGGAGCTCGGGCATTTGCGCGCGCAAAAAACGATAGGTGGACTGCCCCTCCGCACCGAATCCGAGAATTAAAATTTTTTTGTCGGATAGATATTGCACAATTTTTTCAATCATAATTATTTTGCTCTCCTATAAAATCATGAAGAATAGCGGAAAATTCGGGTGGCAGACCGTTTTGCTCATCATATTGCTTCAAGACAGAGTAATCGCGGCTTTTTTCATCGCTTAAAGCCCAATTTACCTCGTCGAAGGTGCCCACGCACTCGAAAGGTTTTGCGGTTCCGCGCCCCTGAAGCTCTTGAAGAGTGGAAAACAGCGGCGAATTCGGATTTTCCGCTTCGGCTAGCAAGTCACCGCCGAAGATTTCAATCATACGCTCACGTGGCAGAAAAGGGCTCAAAATCAGGAAAACGAAGAGACATTTCGGGCAGTTGCGGCACCATTCCCATTTTTCGCCCTTGCTCCCCGCGTTGCAGCTGCGAAAAACGTTGTGATATTGAGGGAATTTGCTGAAAATCATGGCAATTTGCAATTCGTTCAACGGGCGCAAAAAACTGAAATAGTAGGGCTGACCGTCACCGAAAACACGTTTTGCATAACTCACAAAATCCCGCTCGAATTCATAGCTTTTTGAATATTGATGATTAATTTTCGTCCCCGCGACATTAGCCTCGTTCGCGCTCGACTCGTTGGATAGAACCACATATTTGCGGCGCGTCAAAACGGCGGTGAAATATGTTATAAACGCCAAAACAGCGGAAAACGGCGTGTGACCGTTCAAAAATCCTTCGGCATTCAGGTCCAAAAGCTTCCCGCAAATCCGTCGTTTAATCGTTATTATTCGGTCGTTGCCGTAACCCGCGGTGTGGGCGCATTCCAGTGCGGGAGCCTTGGGATTCACAATAACGCAGTAATTATCGGCATTTTGGGGCAGCAACTCTAACGTCACACAAGAATCTTTCCCGCCGCCGACGGGAATTAAACATCCATTATATGAAATCCCGCTTGCTAAGGCGTTATTTGAGCGGTTGTTACTCGCATTATCGGCGTTAAAAGTTGATTTTATGGTCATGAAATCGGACATCGAAATATTGATGTTATTAACGTAAAAAAATTCGCCCAACCCGTTGTAATATAGCTTTTTAAGCCATTGAATCTGATTTTCATCAATCGGCGCGCAGGCAATTTCCACAATCGGCGCGCAGGACACCTTCCAATAGCTCAAAAGTTCGATTAAACCGATATGAAAAGCAAGTAGGTCCGCCGTGCGGCTATTCGGCATAAAAAAAGGTATTTCGCCCATGTTTATGACGATTTCTGGGTGAAAATCCGCCAGACCGTCAATCTCAAAATCGAAACGCAGAGTCACGCTGTCGGCGTCATAGTGAAGCTCGTAGCCGTGATAGATAAACCTCGGGTATTTATCGCGTAAATCCGCAAATTTTGCACTGTTGTCCGCCAAATAATCACCTCAATATATAAATTATACATGATTGCGGCGGAAAATGCAACTTAAATTTTATACATATTTACGGCGACGTACCCCTCGGTGGCGGTAACCTCCATTTTTACCGCGTAATCAAGCGTGTTTTTGAACTTCAAATCCAAAGAATCGGAAACGGTCGCGTCCTTGCCCAGCTCAATATAAGTGACTTTTTGGCTATGCTCATGCCGCTCGGTAACCTCCAAATCCGCGTCTAAAGCGGCGTTGTAGATTGTGCTGCTCACTTGGCAAATGCCGCCGCCGACGCCCTTTTCTTTCTTTTTCCCCACGAAAATATACGCCTTTTTGTACCCGCGCTTGGTCGTGCGCTCGCCTACGGTTTCGTTGAAGGAAAACTCCTCGCCGGGGCGGATTATCGTGCCGTTACACGCGCTTGAAGCCAGGAGCACATTCTCCAGACGGTCCTTTTGCTTGTCCACGAGCACGGTTTCAAAGGTGCTTATCTTCTCGGAATCTACCATATTTGCGTCAGTCGGAGCGGACGATTGCGGGGGCGTAAGCTCGGGCGTAACCCCGTTTGAATTGTTCGGATCGGGGTCGCAGGCGCTTAAAAGCACGGCAATTGATATTATAAAGTAAATAAAAAAATTTTTCATATTAAAAATTATTTTCATTTCGGGCATAAAATATTCGTAGTTGACAAAAATTCGTGATTATTGTATAATATA
>JAISFC010000089.1 GCA_031263785.1 Clostridiales bacterium
TGTGTTATAATATCCATAGACAAAGCCCTCCGATATGTGTTTGTTTGGTTACTTACATCATATCATTTTTGAGGCGCTTTGTCTTCTTTTTTTGTTACCCTTCTATTGTATCATAACACAATATTTGTAGCCGGAATTTGCGGGTTTTTTAGGAAGATTTTGCGCATTTACGGCGCAAAGTCAAATTTTTTTGTCTAAGTTACGTCTGAATTTTTTGCGCAGCGTCTTTGATTTTGCCGCTAGCCATACCAGCGCGATAAGCGCGCATACGCCTGATATCAAGCACCCCGCATAAAAATACGGGTCCCAATACTCAATAAAAATCTCATGCGTGCCCGCCGGGACGCTCATTTTAATTTGCTTTAAATCCGTTGAAGTTAAATCTACCGAGTTTCCGTCAATAAACCCTCTGATAAACGGATTATGGTAAAAATTCACCGTCAAATTGTCCGCCGTTTGCGAATTGGTACTGATTTTAATGCCATTATACCCTATTTCGTAGTCGACAACACTATTTTCACCTCTGTAGAAGTAGAAAATGGGCTTCGCGAGTGGGTCACTATAGAGAGTTCTTTCCGCGTCCTTATATTCCTCCACGAATCCGTAATCCAGAGGATAAACGTAGCTATTGTCGGTCACATACCACTTCACGCCCCATTCGCGCAGTTTGAGTATAATCGGGGTCAATTCGTCCGCGTTACTTTCATTTACACCGTCCCAATGCAATAAATTAAGAAGAATTTCGCATTGGTTATTTGAAAGCAAAACCTCGTATCCATGAAAATAATACTTCCCGAAAAATGTGGCGTTATTGGAGGTCAAATGCTGCGCCGACGGAAGCTTGCTGCCGTCTCTTTGAAAGCCGATGTTTATTAGTTTATTATCATCAACAATATGCTCCACCAATTCCGTTGAATACGGGACCGTGTCCGTTCTGTTGCCCAAAGAGTAAAATTCGCTGAACCCGATAGCGTACACGCTCCCGACCAGCTGAACGAGGATTATTATTAATAAAATTCGGTTCCTGCCGCGCAGTCGGCTTGTTATTGTGTCGAGCAAAAACGCTGAAAACAACGCTATAAAAAAATTCACGAATATTAAAAACTTAAAGGTCCAACGGAATCGGTTTAATATCGGCACAACGTATAATGGGGCGGCTAATATTCCAAACGTCCACAGGAGGTATAGAATAATAAGAAAATAGCTTATATTCAGCCATTTTTCTTTGCGCGGGATTTTGCGCCGAATCTTATCCCAAAGGATTTTCGCCGAGTACGCCCAAACGATTATAACGGGAATAATCCCTACATATGCCATTTTCCTGAAATCGGGAATTGTTTCAGGATCAGCTGACGGGAAAAGCAATCCTATTAAATAACCCGACAAATTAATTGGACCGATGTATAATCCGGGGTCCATTTTGGCGCTTCTATCCACGGAAACGCTGACTTGATGGAACATCGGTAGTAGCAGAGGCAGTGAGAGCATTAACGTAAATATGTAGCTTGACAAATACCATTTAATGAAATTAAGGGGATTTTTGCCTTCTTTGAACTCATACCGAACCAAACACGCCATCACTAGAAATTCCGCTATGCAGGAATAGACGAAAAATTGAGGATGACCCAAGAAAAAGTAAAAAACCCGCGTTAATACCAACAAGGTAATCCATTTAAATTTTTGCTCATCCAATAATCGCAGAGAGAAATATATCATAAAAGGCGTGTACATCACTATAGAAAGCATAGAATGCCAAGCGTTGCCGACAAACCAAACATAATTGGAGAATCCCCAGATGCAGGCGCCCAAAAACGCGGGCAGGCAGGCGTTAAAATTAGGATTGTGCGGGGTGTGCGTGCGCTTTTGACTGATGTAATTAATTAAGATAAACATGCCTATAACTCCGCCTAAAATGTGAATATAAGCGAAAATATCCACGCTATAATAGAAATCCTTAGTGAATAAAAGACTGAGAGAGGTTGCGATATAGTTAAAGGGATACAAAATGCCGCTTTGCCCCGTGGCGAGAGTGGGGAACCCCGCGAATTGGTGAAAGTTATAAAAACTAAGCTGACCGCCGTGAAATAGGCTGCGCCAGGCATGGACGGCGTTGGGGAGGTATTGGGAAACGTTGTCGTCCTGAAAGAAGAACAGAGGATAACGAAGCTCAGCGACGAGAAAAACAAAAGTTGTAACGATAACCAGCAGCAAGAACGGTAAAAAACGTTTCATAAATACCTCCGTTAAATTTTGTAAAAACAACGGTATTAGCCTTAATTTGCACTTTTTTTTATTTTATCAGAAATTCAAACTGTTGTCAATAGCAGTGTAACGCAACCTTTCGTTTCATTCGCTTCCAAAATGTTACAGAAATATTACATTTTTAAATTTGCGTCCGGAATGGAAAAAAAGCTCGCATAAAATGTTGACACGGTTTGGCGGAAGTGATATACTTATAGTAGGAAGACAATGGAGGTATGGTAATGAAACGAATACTTTCCGTGTTTTTAGCCTTTTTGTTGTCAATTTCCGTCACAAGGGCTGAAATCCCTCGGGGGATATACATAAGCGGCGATTTTTTGGGCGACAGCATGCGTTTGGTGCGCGAGAATCAGCTGAATCCCGACGGTGAAGAGGGCATGTTCGCGACGCGCCGTCTGATTTTGTGCGCGGAGGATTTGAGCAAGAGCTATCACGAATTCGACTATACCGATATTGTACGCGATAGTGAGGGTTTTGTGGTGTTGCAGTTCGGCAGCGGGGAGGACGCGGAGGATGCGTACAATCAGCTGCTGGCTGACGATGAAATCGAGTTTGTGGAGCCCGACATTCTTTTCCATGTATTTGACGAGGTAGTTGACGAATATAACGCTCAAGCGGAATTTTCCGCGGCTGATGTCGCGCACAATTCGTGGGGAGTTGCGCGGATTGGCGCGGGCGAGTATGCCGACGCGCTTATAGCCAACGGGCAGGGCAATGAGGCACAAATTGTCGCGGTGGTGGACACGGGAATCGACACCACGCATTCGATATTTACCGACCGCGTGGTTTCGGGGCGCAACACCTTCTCGAACAACTATAATTATGCGGACGGGCACGGTCACGGGACGCACGTTTCGGGGACTATTTTGGATGTCACGCGGTCGCTGCCGAATGTAAAAATCATGCCGATTAAGGCGCTCGACAACAACGGCGACGGCTCGTCGATTACCATAGCGGCGGGCATCAATTGGGCGGTCGACAACGGCGCGGACGTAGTAAATCTCAGCCTTACCGGCACCGGCGCTCCGGGGAATTTTATAAACGCGTACTACGCTAAGGCGATACAGGCGGGAGTTTCGGCGGTCGCGGCGGCGGGCAACGACAATATCGTGACGGATAACGTTGTGCCGGCGGGCATTGAATATTCAATAACGGTGGCGGCGACGGGGAATTCGCTCCATGCGGACGTCAAGGCGAGCTTCTCCAATTATGGCGACGCGGTTGACGTTGCGGCTCCGGGGTACGGTATATTGTCGGCGCATTTGTCGGGACTGACGGCGACGATGAACGGCACGTCCATGGCGGCTCCGCATGTTTCGGGCGCGGTCGCGATGTTGAGAATCCGCCATCCCGAGGCAACCGCGGCGCAAATTGAGGAATTTGTCCGCCTATACACCGACGATTTAGGCACCGCGGGGTGGGATAAATACTTCGGGTACGGGATACTGAATTTGCAGAAGGCTTTAGACGAAAGCGGGGATTTTATTGACGGAGGCAGCACTGAGCCGGAAATTCCGGTTCCTACGTATGGCGTTTCTTTTGAAGCAAACGGCGGCACGCCCGGTCCCGGGACGCAATCGGTTCCGCTGGACGGGCTTGTGTTAAAACCGACGAGCCCCGTTAAAAGCGGCTTTACCTTTGCAGGGTGGTTCACGAGCGGTTCGCTTGAGACGCTGTGGGATTTCACTTCCGACACGGTGAGCGGCGCGATGACCCTATACGCGAAGTGGATCGAAGTGATTACGATAGACGGCATTCCCAAGCATGAGTACACGGGCGAGGAAATTGAGCCGTCGGTGACGGTGCGGCAGGGCGCGAAAACGCTGGAGGAAAGCGTAGATTACACGGTGAGCTACAACGATAATTTGAGTTTGGGCATGGCTTTGGCGAAAATAAGCTTTATCGGCGACTATTTGGGGGTAGACATGATGAGCGTCGAGTTTGAGATAGTGACTGTTGATGAAGAGTATAATTCCGTTGCAGGGACGCTTGACGGCGGGTATGTTGTTGTCGGGGAGGCGAATAGGGCGTCGGATTCGGTTGGATACGGCAATAACGGCAATTATGACGCGATAATTGTTAAATATGACGTGGATGATAATGTCGTGTGGACGAAAAACGCGGGCGGCGGCGACAATGATTCGTTTTATGACGTCGTGGCGATGAGCGATGGTAGCATCGTTGCGGTGGGGGAATCGGATGGGGCGTCCACGTCTCCCGGTTGGGGCAATAACGGCGATGCTGACGCGGTTATTGTGAAGTATAATTCCGCGGGCGGCGTGGTGTGGTCGAAGAATGCGGGCGGAGATGAGTATGATGCTTTTAGAGGCGTTACGGAGACGTCCGACGGCGGTATTATTGCCGTGGGAATTTCCAACAGCTCGTCCGGACCGTTCCCGTGGGGACATTACGCCGTTTATGACGCGATAATTGTAAAGTATGATTCAAGCGGCAATATGGTGTGGGCGCACCATGCCGGCGGTATAAGTATAGATGCGTTTGAAGAGGTTGCCGCGGTGAATGACGGCGGGTGTATCGCTGTGGGATATTCATTTAGCACCTCCACAGTGCCCGTGTGGGGGAATAGTGGCGCTGTAGACGGGATTATCGTGCGGTATGCCGCGAACGGTGATGTGGTGTGGTCCAAAAACATTGGCGGGACGGGGTATGATTACTTTGATAGCATTGCCGCGACCGTTGACGGTGGGTTTGCCGTGGTGGGCGTCTCTGACGGAGCGCCCGCGTCGTCCGCGTGGGGGAACAACGGCGATAATGATGCGATAATTGTCAAGTACGATTCCGCGGGGAACGTGTTATGGGCGGGGAACGTCGGCGGAGCTAACGCCGAGGAATTCTGCGGGGTTGCCGCGACGAGCGATGGCGGCGCGGTTGCCGTCGGATACTCCTATAGCGAGTCCACATTGCCGGAATGGGGGCGTAATGTTGGCGCAGACGATGTAATCGTGAAATATGATGCGGCGGGCAATGCCTCGCTGGCGAAAAACGTGGGGGGGAGCGGCGATGAGGTTTTCTTTGCCGTCGCGGAGATTGCCAACGGCTCATATATTGCCGCGGGTTATGCCGCTAAAGACCCCACGGACTCGCCATATTATCAAAATTACAGCAGGACGGCGGGGATTACGGCGGATTTTAATTATGTGGACTACGACGCGAACGGTGGCGCGCCCGAGCCTACGCCGCAAATGATGACGGCGGACGGAACGGTGGAGCAGCCGACGGGGCTTGTTAATGCGGGATTAATGTTTGCGGGGTGGTTCGTGGACAGCTCGTTTGTGACGCTGTGGAATTTTGCGTCGTATGTGGTGACGGGAGCGGTGACCTTCTACGCGAGGTGGATTAGCGAGATAACGATAGATAGCGTGCCGAATCAGGAGCATACGGGCGGTGAAATAAAGCCGATAATAACGGTGAGGCAGGGATTTTCGGAACTCACGGTAGACCAAGATTATGAGGTAGATTATAGCGATAATGTGGATATAGGCACGGCGACGGTGGAAATAAGCTTTAAAGGGGACTATTTAGGAGTGGAGCCGATGAGCGTCGGGTTCGAG
>JAISFC010000031.1 GCA_031263785.1 Clostridiales bacterium
GCTCGATTGATGTAAAACTCCACCGCTTCCGACTGCCCCGCGTTGTAATTCGTAGTTTCCGCCGTGTTACCTCGAACTTGATATCGTCCAGCACTCGTCGGCACCGCCGAATCCCACAATTCCAGCCCATATCCCGTGTACTCATACGTTACTTCCGCTCCGCTCGTGTTCTCCTCCACCTCCGGACTCGGTACTGCGGGATACGTCACATTCTCTTGACTTATCACTAATATTGAATCCATAAGAATTTTAAAATTTTTATTCACCGTGCCTGTGTAATTTCCTTGACCTGTAACCGTCGCTGTTGCTGTGCCTACATTGACGTTATTACTGTACGACACCGTATAATCCACGTCTTTTTCCAGCGTCACATCACCATTTTTCGCAACCACCACCGGCTCAATCTCCGAACCCGTGTACGTTTGCGTCGCTATATCTTCTACCGTGAATGTCGACGCAGATATCGTGAAATCAGTAGAAAGAGTCCCGCTGTAATTTCCCTTTCCGCTAACCGTCACAGTTGCCGTACCCACATTGATGTTATCGCTGTACGATACCGTATAATCCGTATCCTTTGTTATCGCAATTCCCGTTGGCTCCGCAAATGTCTTTGCGGTCAATACTAAGGATGCTTGCGTAATATCCGAACCTGTATGCGTCTTATCCTCAATAACACCCGAAATCTCCGCATCATAGAAATTATTTCGTTTTTTATTATTGCTTATCGCATATGTATTTGCCACACTGCCATAATGGCAATTTATTACGAAAGTAGAAGACGTACCAGTAAACACACTGGAGCCTATTATCGTTACACTGTCGAGTACCGTAATGCTCGTTAAGCCGCTGCAATAGGCAAACGCACTACCACCTATGCTCGTCACGCCTTCCGGCAACGTTAAGTCTCCTATCAATCCGCTGCAACTGTAAAATGCATTACCACTTATGCTCGTCAATCCTTCTGGCAGCGTTAATACTCCCGTCAATCTAAAGCAATTGGAAAACGCCTCATTGCCTATACTCTTCACACTTGCAGGTATTGTTAAATTGCCCGCGAAGCCCCTACAAGAGGCAAACGCTCCACTACCTATACTCGTCACGCCTTCCGGCAGCGTTAATGCTCCCGTTAAGCTACGACAATTGTAAAACGTTCTATCACCTATACTCGTCACACCCACAGGGATTGTTAGACCTCCTGTCAAGCCGCTACATTCGTTAAACGCATATCCACCCATGTACGTCACGCCCTCGGGAATTGTCAGAGCTCCCGTCAGCCCGCTGCATCCGGAAAATGCATAAACACCTATGCTCGTTACGCTTTCAGGTATTTTTAATTCCCCCGTCAAGCTGCTGCAATTGGAAAACACATATGCGTCTATAGTCGTTACGCCCGAGGGGATCGTTAAGTCACCCGTCAAGCCGCTGCAATCTCGAAACGCAGAATCACCTATGCTTGTCACACTCTCGGGTATCGTTAAGCTTCCCGTTAATCCTCCGCAACTGCGAAATGCACCCTCGCCTATGCTTGTCACTCCTGAGTGGATCGTTAAACTTCCTGTCAATCCGCTACAATAAGCAAACACGTATTTACCTATGCTCGTCACTCCTGTGGAGATCGTCAATTCTCCCGTTAAACCACTGCATTGGTAAAACGCATATTGACCTATGCTCGTTACGCTCGTGGATATCGTTAATGCTCCCGACAATCCCCTGCATCCTGAAAACGTATATTGACCTATGCTCATCACGCCCATAGGGATCGTTAAGTCTCCTGTAAAACCGCTACAACTTTGAAATGCGTAATCGCCTATGCTAGTTACACCCGCAGGAATTGTTAAATCTCCTGTAAATCCACTGCAGCCATAAAACGTATAACGCCCTATACTCGTCACACCCACAGGGATTGTTAAACTTCCTGTAAATCCACTACAACCGAAAAACGCACTATTGCCTATGCTCGTCACGCTCGTAGGAATAGTTAAATCTCCCGTTAATTCGTTGCAATCTTGAAAGGCAAATTCGCCTATGTTCGTCACTCCCGCTGGAATCGTTAATGCCCCCGTTAAACCGCTGCAATTGTTAAACGCAGATCTGCCTATGCTTGTCACACCTTCTGGGATCGTTAATTCTCCCGTCAGTCCTCTGCAATAGTAAAATGCATATGCGTCTATAATTGTCACGTCGATAGGTATCGTAAGGCTGGTAAATACTGCGACTTTACCCCCTGGACATGCCATTAACGTTGTCAATGTCTTGTTGTATAATATACCATCAACAGAAGCGTAATTAGCATTATTATCGTCTACACTTATGTCAGTTGCATCAATTCTGTTAAACGCCAGCTCACTGATGCCCGTCACGTTTACAGATATCGTTACTTCTTCTACGCCACAACCATAAAACGCCTCACTGCCTATACTCGTCACTCCCGCGGGAATCATTAATGTCCCTGTCAACCCGCTGCAGCCGTAAAATGCAACACGGCTTATACTCGTCACTCCCGTGGGGATCGTTAATGTCCCTGTCAACCCGCTGCAGCCATAAAATGCATATTCGCCTATGCTTGTCATACCGGGATTGAGTGTAAGACTTGTTATGGAGCTTCTAAATGAATACCACGGCACACTACTGTAACTGCTGTAATTTGTCATAGCTCCTGTTCCCGATATGGTTAAGTTACCGGTTTCACCTGTGAAAGTCCATGTGAGGCTGTCACCGCAGATGCCGTTCGCGTCCTCGGCGGCGTAGGTTATTTGTGGGTTCAAAAATGTTACTCCTGAAAAAGTCGGGAGAAAAGAAGCCAATAGAATAATAGAAATAATTAGACTTAAAACTTTTCTTGTAAACAAAAATCCCGGGTAATTAGTTAAATTAAAAAATGATTTAGAGAGTTTGTTCTCTCTCTCTCTCTCTCTCTCTCTCTCTCTCTCTCTCTCTCTCTCTCTAGAATAATCACGTTTTTCGCACTTTTCATTTCTCTTTCCATGCTTTTCACTTCCTTTAATATTTTTCGGGGTGGAATTTTTTCCATAATTCCCCTAATCATATAATACCACTTTTAAGTCACACAGTCAATATCTAAATGGTACTGTTATGTTAAGTTTGTGTAAAGATGGAATAAAAAAAACGCCCAAAACACAAATTAAGCGCAGTTTTACGCGTGTTTTCTATTTTTTAAAAATTCAGAGGATACTTTTTGCGCGTCCGATGTGCTGCAAAGGACTGTGTCCGCAAAAGTCACGGACGGAACAAGAACATGTACAAAAAACACATGTTTAATATAGCATAAACCATCGGAATTATCAAGAAATTTTTTCCAAAATCGGAAGAAATTTCTGTTGACTTTTGTCGAAACATGTGATATTATTTACTTAAAATATTAGGAGGATAGAATGAAAAACACCGGAATAACCAGAAAAGTTGATGAGTTAGGGCGAATCGTTCTCCCTATCGAAATCCGTCGTCGCCTAAGCGTTGCCGAACACGATGCGTTGGAAATTTATGTTGACGGTGACAGTTGCATTCTAAAAAAATACCTGCCTTCCTGCATTTTCTGTCATTCTACAAAAGACCTTTCTGAGTTCAAAGAGAAGCTGGTTTGCAAAAAATGTGCGACGGCACTAAAAAACGGGCTTAATAAGTAATTTTAAGCCCCTTCTATCAATATTACGAATTCTCCGCGAGGCGGGTGACTGCTAAAATGAATGAGCAGCTCGCTGATTTTCCCTCGTAGCACTTCTTCAAATTTCTTCGTTAATTCACGCGCTGCCACGCAATTTCTGTCTCCCAAAACTTCTTTCGCGTCTGTCAACATTTTAGTGACCCTGTGCGGGCTTTCGTAAAATATAAGAGTATGCGGTAACAATTGCAGATTGTTAAGCATTTTTTTCCTTTTTCCAGATTTAACGGGTAAAAACCCAATAAACGTGAAGTTATCGGTAGGCAGTCCGGACGCCACCAGCGCAGTCACAAATGCCGTGGCTCCCGGGAGAATCGTAAATTCCAGCGAATTCTCTATGCAGCGTTTGATAAGCTGAACTCCCGGGTCGGAAATTGCCGGCATGCCCGCGTCGCTGACAAGCGCCACGTTTTTCCCTTCTTTTAGCAATGAAATCGCGTATTCATCTCTCTGCGCGCAATTGTGCCGATGATAGCTGCAAAGTTTTGTTTTAATTTCCAGGTGATTCAATAATTTCAGCGTATGGCGCGTATCCTCCGCAAAAACGATGTCGACCTCCGAAAGCGCCCTAATCACCCTCAGCGTGATATCTTCCAAATTCCCAATCGGCGTTGCACATACGTATAACATCACTCACACCTCTTTAATCACTATCGGCGGCTCGCAAAACAGCTTGACCCCGCCGCTGCCGACAGCTTCAATTAACACCATAATCGGCGGCTTGTCCACGCTGAAATGCACCATCCGCATCCGCTTCGGCTCCAAACCGTGTTTGTGCATCTTCATGAAAATTTCCGCCAAGCGTTCCGGACGATGAATCATGCACAGCTTACCGCGGAATTTTAACAGCCTCTTTGCCGTCTCGAAAATGCTATCCAGATTGCACATTATCTCGTGACGGGCTATCGCCAAGCCGCTTTCAGGATTCTTGATTCCTCCGCCGTTCTCCTTGTAGGGCGGGTTGCACACGACGATATCCCACACGCCGTTTTGCACCGCCGACTGCATACGAAAATCCGCGTTTACCACGCATATCCTTTCGGTCAAACCGTTAAGAATCACATTTTCCAATGCCAAATCCGCCGCTTGCTTCTGTATTTCCACACCCGTAATGCGCCGCGAATCAGTCTTGCCCGCGAGCAGAATCGGTATAATGCCGTTACCACACCCGAGGTCTATGATTCTCGTATCGCGGTTTATCGACCTACAGTCAGCTACAAAATCAGACAGCAAAACCGCATCAGTCCCAAAGCAAAACTGTGCGGTATCCTGCATTATTTTTAAACCTTTAAGCTGTAAATCATCTATCCTTTTCATAGCTTCTTGAGTTTTTCGACGAAATTTTTTCTCCTTGCAAAGCTGCTTTCGCTAACCTCGCCTTTTAATTCTTTAATGGCTTTCTTTTGCTTAGAATTCAGCGACTTCGGCACTTCCACTTCCACCTTAATATATTGGTCGCCGCGCCCGCTGCCTCTTATGTGCTGTATTCCTTTCCCGCGCATACGGAAGATTTCACCGTTCTGCGTCCCCTCCGGGATGGTAAGCTTCGCTTTCCCGTCAATCGTCGCAACTTCAATTTCTGTCCCAATAGACGCCTCGAAAATCGTAATCGGCAGCGTGTAGACCACGTCATACCCGCGGCGTTCAAACAAGAAATGAGACTGCAAACGAACGGTCAAATATAAATCCCCGCTGGCTCCTCCTCTTTTGCCGCAATCGCCCTCGCCCGCAACGCGAAGAGTCTCATTATCGTTTATCCCATGCGGAAATTTCACCGTTATTTTTTTCGTCGTGCGGACCGCTCCGCTTCCACCGCAATCACGGCACGGATTCTTAATCACCTTACCCGTCCCGTTGCAATTTTGGCACGTAACAGACGCCGAAAATGTGCCGAACAACGACGTCTGCTGCCGATTAACCTGCCCCGTACCGCCGCAAACCGTGCAAGTTTCCGCCACAGTCCCCTTCGCCGCGCCCGAACCCCCGCAAGTTTTGCACTTTTCCAAGTGGGTGACGGAAACTTCCTTGCTCACCCCTTTTGCCGCCTCTTCAAACGTCAAATCTATAAATCTGGAAATATCCTCGCCCTTCATGGGTCCGCTCCTGTTTGCCCGCGAAGCTCTCCCACCACCGAAGAGGTCAAAAATATCCGAAAATCCGCCGATGTCAAAATCAAATCCGCCGAACCCGCCCGTAGAATAATTGCCATAACCACCGTTATATCCGCCGCCGCCATGTGGCGAAGCATGACCGAATCTGTCGTAATGCGCCTTTTTATCGTCATCGCTCAACACCTCATACGCCTCGTTAATTTCCTTCATTTTGGCTTCAGCATCGGAATTCTTGTTAACGTCCGGGTGGTATTCCCGCGCCTTTTTTCGATACGCCTTCTTTATATCATCGGCGGCAGCTCCCTTGCCAATGCCTAACACTTCGTAATAGTCGCGCTTTTCAGCCAATCCTACCACCCTTCCTCAATTTCTAGTCCTCAACTGTAAAGTCGGCGTCGACAACCTTCTCGCCTTCCGCGTTTTCCGTCGGCGCATCTGTCTGCGCACCATCTCCGCTCGCCTCCTGCTGTTGATAAAGCTTAGCCGAAATCTCATAAAACTTCTGCGTTACCGCCTGTGTAGCGCTGTTAATCGCCTCGGCGTCGTCACCCTTCACAACCTCTTTTAGGCTGTCAACTTCCTTTTGAATAGCCGACTTCTCATCCTCCGTCACCTTCTCGCCCAGCTCATTGAGCGTCTTTTCGCACTGGTATATAATGCTGTCCGCCGCATTTTTCGCGTCGATAAGCTCCTTCTTACTCTTATCCTCTTCCGCGTACTTTTCCGCGTCGGCAACCGCCTGTTCCACCTCTTTATCGCTCATATTGTGCGACGCCGTGATGGTCACCGTCTGCTGATTATTGGTCGCCAAATCTTTAGCGGAAACATGCAGTATACCGTTCGCGTCAATGTCGAATGTAACCTCAATTTGCGGCACTCCGCGGGGCGCTGGCGGGATTCCCGTCAGGTTGAAACGCCCGATGGATTTGTTGTCCGACGCTATTTTGCGCTCACCCTGCAGCACATGAATTTCCACCCCGGGCTGACCATCCGCCGCCGTCGAATATACGCGTGTCTTTTTCGTCGGAATCGTAGTATTGCGCTCGATGACAACATCGCTAATTCCGCCCATAACTTCCACGCCCAAAGAAAGCGGCGTCACGTCCAGCAGCACCAAATCCTTAACGTCGCCCGCCAGCACTCCCCCTTGAATCGCCGCGCCGATAGCCACGCATTCGTCGGGATTTACCGACTTTGAGGGCTCCTGCCCCGTCAGCTTCTTCACCGCCTCCTGCACCGCCACAATTCGGGTCGACCCGCCTACAAGCAGCACCTTATCAATGTCGGACGGCTTCAGCCCGCTGTCGGTAAATGCCGTCTGGCACGGTTTAATGGTCTTTTCAACCAATCCCGAGGTCAGCTCATCAAATTTAGCGCGCGTCAACGTGATTTCAAAATGTTTTGGTCCTCCCGCGTTTGCTGTGATAAAAGGCAGATTTATGTTGGTCGTAGTTACCCCCGAAAGCTCAATCTTCGCCTTTTCCGCCGCTTCGACAAGACGCTGCATAGCCACTTTATCGTTGCGCAGGTCAATGCCGTCGGTTTTCTTAAATTCATCAGCCAGCCACTCCGTAATCGCGTTATCAAAATCATCGCCGCCTAAACGGTTATTACCGCTGGTCGCAAGCACCTCAACCGTCCCGCCGCCAATTTCAAGTATAGACACATCAAAAGTGCCGCCGCCAAGGTCATAAACCATAATTTTATGGTCGCTGTCTTTATCCAGCCCGTACGCAAGCGCCGCCGCCGTCGGCTCGTTTATTATACGCAAAACCTCCAAGCCGGCAATTTTCCCCGCATCCTTCGTCGCCTGCCGCTGCGCATCGCTAAAATACGCTGGGACCGTAATAACCGCCTGCGTCACCGTCTGCCCCAAATAGCTCTCCGCGTCCGTCTTGAGCTTCTGCAAAATCATTGCCGAAATCTCCTGCGGCGTGTATTTCTTCCCGTCAATAGACACCTTGCGGTCGCTGCCCATGTCGCGCTTAATCGAGCTTATCGTCTGCTCCGGGTTCGTGATTGACTGCCGCTTTGCAACCTGCCCCACCAACCTCTCGCCCTCTTTTGTGAATGCCACAACCGACGGCGTAGTGCGTGAACCCTCGCTGTTAGCGATAACCGTAGCATCGCCGCCTTCCATTACAGAAACGCAAGAGTTGGTCGTTCCTAAATCGATACCAATAATTTTTCCCATTTTATATTCCTCCTTTAATTTACTAATTCGCCACTTTTACCATAGAATGCCTTATCACTCTCTCATTGCAGATATACCCCTTCGAAAATTCCTCAACTATCAAATTCGTCCCCACGCTTTCATCCTCCGTGTGCATCACGGCATTGTGGAGATTCGGATCGAATTCCTTGCCCAGCGATTCAATCTCACTGACTCCGATTTTGGTAAATACTTCCTTAATTTGCTGCGCAATCGGCTCTATGCCTTCAATTTCCATCTTTTGCGCGGACTGAATGCTGTCCAGCACCGGCAAAAGCTTCTCTACAATGTCAACCGTCGCGTCCGTGAACACCTGCGACTTTTCGCGCGCAGTACGCTTCTTGTGGTTGTCAAACTCAGCGGCAAGACGCAAATACTTGTCTTTCCAATCCTCACCTTGATTTAGCTTGTACCTAACTTTGCTTTTCGTATCGTTCACAAGTCATACCCCATTTCTTCGAGTTGTTTTGTTAAAAATTCCAACGTTGACACCGCTTTCGAGTAATCCATTCTGGTCGGACCTATGACGCCGATGGTGCCATACCCTTCCCCTCCCGTTTTGAAACGCGAGACAATCATGGAACAATCCTTCATCTCACTCGCGTGGTTTTCCTTGCCGATTATTATTTCAATTCTCGGCTTCTCGATGCTGCGCGACGGGACTACCGCCTTGCGTATATTCTCTGTATTATCAAGGAATTGCATGATTTCGCGCGCCTTTTGGACGTTACTGTACTCCGGAAAATTCAGGAAGTTCGCCATGCCGCGCAGCACTATATCCTC
>JAISFC010000009.1 GCA_031263785.1 Clostridiales bacterium
AAGCTTTAAAGGGGACTATTTAGGAGTGGAGCCGATGAGCGTCGGGTTCGAGATAATCGAGCCGTTGCCGACGCCAACGCCGTCATATGATGTGACCTTTGATGCCGACGACGGTGCGCCTGCTCCTACATCGCAATCTATCATATTAAACGGGTCGGTGGCAAAGCCGATAAGTCCGATAAAAGCGGGATTTACCTTCGCGGGGTGGTTCGCGAGCGGTTCGTTTGTGACGCTGTGGAATTTCACATCGGATGTTGTGACCGAAGCGATGACTCTTTACGTGAAGTGGATTAGTGAGATAACGATAGATAGCGTCTCGAATCAGGAGCATACGGGAGTGGAAATAAAGCCGATAATAACGGTGAGGCAGGGATTTTCGGAGCTCACGGTAGACCAAGATTACGAGGTGGATTACAGCGATAATGTGGATATAGGCACGGCGACGGCGGAAATAAGCTTTAAAGGGGACTATTTAGGAGTGGAGCCGATGAGTGTCGGGTTCGAGATAATCGAGCCGCTGCCCACACCCACGCCGTCATATGACGTGACTTTTGACGCCGACGATGGCGCGCCCGAGCCTGACGCGCAATCTATTATATTAAACGGGTCGGTGATAAAGCCAATAAGTCCGATAAAAGCGGGATTTACGTTCGCGGGGTGGTTCGCGAACAATTCATTAGTGACATTGTGGAATTTTACATCGGATGTGGTGACCGAGGCGATGACTCTTTACGCGAAGTGGGTCAGCGAAATCACGATAGATGGCGTGCTTAATCAGGAGCATACGGGCGGTGAAATCAAGCCGATAATAACGGTGAGGCAGGGATTTTCGGAACTTACGATGGACGAAGATTACGAGGTGGATTACAGTGATAATGTGGATATAGGCACGGCGACGGTGGAAATAAGCTTTAAAGGGGACTATTTAGGAGTGGAGCCGATGAGCGTCGGGTTCGAGATAACGGAGCCGGAACCCACGGTGGCACAATCGCCCACGCCGTCACCCACGCAAGCGCCCACGCCCTCACCGACACAGAATTCCTCGGGTGGAGGGGGCAGTGGAGGTGGTGGTGGAGGTGGTGGCGGAACCAAGGCGTCACCCAAACCGTCACCCACGCCTTCAAGCTCGTCGTCGCCGACCCCCGCGGGACCTTCGCCCACGCCGTCGAGCACCGGGTTTACGCTGCGTTTCA
Organism: Clostridiales bacterium; assembly: GCA_031263785.1. Taxonomy (GTDB): domain Bacteria; phylum Bacillota; class Clostridia; order Monoglobales; family WRBX01; genus JAISFC01. The sequence goes on from JAISFC010000009.1 coordinate 1,194, forward strand.
GCGATGTTGGGGGTCACTGGGCGGAGTCGGACATTTACGACATGGTTGCGCGCGGAATCGTGGATGGCATGGGCAACGGCACGTTCGCGCCGGATAGGGAAATTACCCGCGCCGAGCTGGTTAAGCTGCTTGCGGTGATAAGCGGCGGCGATATCGGGGGCGAGGCTTCGTTTGTCGACGTGCCGGCTGACGAGTGGTATTCGGGCTATATCGCGTGGGCGGAGGCGAGCAAGGTTGTCAACGGCTACGACAATTTTATGTTTATGCCGAATCAGACCGTCACGCGGCAGGAAATGGCGGTAATGATTGTGAGATATCTGGATTATAAGGGGATTCAAATGCCCGAAACGGGCGCAAATTACGAGTTTGCGGACGGCGACGAAATCAGCGATTGGGCATTGGAGGCGATTGGGACGGCACAGAGGACGGGGCTGCTTGAAGGGGTTGAGGTTGAGCAAAATATGCGCTTTATCTACCCAAAAAACAGCACGACGCGCGCCGAAGCGACGACGGTCCTGCTGCGTTTGATTAAGAGGGTCGATTAGGATTCATTGAGATATGAGTTCACTTATCGTGAAGCTTTGCGACGAAAAATTGGCGTAATAACGCCCGCTTTGTGTGGTGAAACGGAGGACACAATAATCGGGGTCGGTAACGCCCTTTTTGTAATATAGAGTATCCCCGCGACGCCAAATCGATTCCTTGCTCGCCGCGTCGGTCAGCACCTCCATGGCGCCAATCAGCTGGGCGCCCCTGAAAAAACGCTTGTCGTAAAAGTAGACGCAAGCCTTGTTGTTGGCGTTGAATTGGCTCACGCGCATGGAAGAAGTGTTGGTGGAAAACCAAATCACGCCTATGCCGTCGCGCTTGCGAGGTTGCAGCATAGCCTTCACGTTAGGGAATCCGTTTTCGTCCACCGAGCCGATAAATGCCGTACTTTGCTTGTCAATCAGGTTGCCGATTGTTTTTTCCGGGTCGTGCATCATTTTTTTGCCTCCATTTTAAATCATCATAATCTACCAGCCCCTGCTTGCGCCGCCGCCTCCGGATGAGCCGCCCCCGCCGAACGAGCCGCCTCCGCCTCCACCTACCGACCATCCGCCGGATGAGCCGCCGGAAGAGCGGGCTTGTTTCATGGGAAGAAGTATCACGTCTTGGTAATTATTTTGACAATTAGGACAATGGAAATATACGCGTGTTTGTCCCGTGCGATGATACGTAGATTCATACTCAACATCATGCTTGAATTGCATAGCTGACGAGCAATTCGGGCAACGGTATTTTCTGCCTGTATACAGACTGCCTGCCACTATTAAAGTATAAAACAGGGCAAACAGCAAAGCAAATCCTTCCGATAAAAGTATTATAACAACAAATAAGACAATTCCGAGAATAACCCAAATAATAGAATTCTTTTTAGCTTTTTTGATTATGTTTTTATCACTAACGGCGTTAATCGGAGTAGGTATGTCCGGACTGTTCATTTTTTTGTTAAAAAGCTGCTTTTTCCATAAAGGGCAAACAAAAAGTAAAAGCGACATGCCCCAAAGGCATAAATACGTTAAAATGTGACCAATTTCACGGAAAAGTTGTAAAACTTTAATAGCCGATTCATTCTTTGTTTGCGGAGCGACAAAATCGCCGGAAATAGTCTCCAGAATTTTATCAAATCCCTTGATTATTCCCGCCGAATAATTGTTTTGCTTAAAATCCGGAACTACATATTCGTCGAGGATGTACCCCGTGGTTCCGTCCGTTAAAACGCCCTCTAAGCCGTACCCGACCTCGATGCGCATTTTTCGCTCGTCCGCCGCGACGAGAAACAATACGCCGTTATCTACGTCTTTATCGCCAATCCCCCACGAATTAAAGAGCTGATTTGCGTATTGTTCTATTGTTTGCCCTTCCAAAGAGGTGACCGTAACGACCACAATCTGCGCGCCGTTTTGAGCGTTAAAAGCGGTTGCGCGGCTCAAGATATCACTCCTGTCCGCCTCGGATAGGATGTTGGCAAAATCATTGACGTAAAACCCGTTCGTCGGGGAGGGCATGGCAAAAACAACGCCCGAAATTATGAGGAGGGCAAACAGCCCCGCAAATAGCCGCTTAAATATCATAATTCGGCTTCACCATACTTTCTTGCGGGACCTCGTAATACGGCTTAATCCCGAAGCCAAACGCCTTCGCGAACCACGCCGCCGGAATGACGCGGGTTTTGACGTTGTAATCTCCAATGCTATTGTTGTAGTTTTGCCTTGCGACGGCTATGCGGTTTTCCGTCCCCGCCATCTCGTCCATCAGACGTATGTACGCCTGGTCCGCCTTGATTTGCGGGTAGTTTTCCATGACGACGAGCAGACGTGAAATCGCGCCGTCCAGCTCGTTATTCGCGGCTATTTTATCCTCGGTGCTTGCAGTCGCCCCCGCCAACGCTGCCCGCGCGTTCACAACATCGTCAATTACGCTCTTTTCGTAGGTCGCGACCCTGTTCGCTACGCTAACCAAATCCGGCACCAAATCAACCCTGCGCTGGAACTGGTTCTCAACCTCCGCCCACTTGACGCCCACGTCCAAATCGGCGCGCACCAAGCCGTTATACTGCGCGAAAATGACTATGCCCAAAACAACGATAATGCCCACCACAATCCAAATAGTTTTGTTTTTCATCTTGACCACCCTTATTTTAATTTTAGTTATATTCCAGCAAATTATACAATACTTGCGCGGACTGGGCGCGGGTGCAATTCTCCGCCGGGGACAACGAGCCGTCCATGCCGCTTATAATCCCGCAATCCACCAATAGCGCCATAGCCTCCGTGGCGTAATCGGCGACCTTATAGCTGTCGGGGAAATCCTCCAAAAAGGTGCGATTTTCGGTGTTCGGGAAAAGCGGAACGTCCTTTTGACGCAAAATATTGTGGAGCATTACGCACATGTCCTGCCGTGAAATGCTCGCCGTCGGATAAAATTCGTCATGCCCCATTCCGCTGACCAGCTGCAGCTTTTTCGCCGTCGCGAGGTAAGGCGCGTAATAGGCGGAGGCGCTCACATCGGCAAAATTTTCTACCGCGGAGCTATCGTTCGTTATCTCGTACGTCCGCATTACCATGATGAGGAAATCCGCCCTCGTGACGCTGCTTTGCGGGTTAAAATTGCCCCAATCATCGCCGTTTATGAAGCCCCGATAATTCATGGACATCACGGGAGTATAGAACCAGTCCGTGCTTTTCACGTCGGGGAACGTTCTCGCCTGTGTTGGCGCGTCGCTTGTGGAAGGAGCGGGCGGCGCATCACCTGTGGCAAAAAACTTAGAATTGTTCTTAATAAAATCGGCACTAACCTCCCACTTTATGTAGGCGGAGGTGAATTTATCGTTTATCTCAACCGAAGGTCTGCCATCTTTAATTGTAACATCGCCGTTAAATTCCTTAACAGTCCCCGCGATGTCAAAATCAACGGAAATTTGTGGCGGCGGGTCCATGTTTAAATCCGGGAAGGGCTCATTATTGACCGACAATACCAAAAAGCCGTCGGTAATCCTAATATTATCGATAAACGGTAGCACAAAATTAAACACGTAGTCGCCGTATTCGCTGCCGGTAGGCTTCGCCCGTCTTATATTTTCAATTGTGCCCGTTGCGGTAATCCCGCTGGATGAAGCGCCATTTAGGAAGTCGTCAGCGATGAATTCATTAATTGAAATTCCGTAAGATTTTAATCGATTCACTTCCTCGTTATCCATGGTAACGCTGTCAGCCCACTCCGTGTTCTGAAATATCACCGTCACGGAAGCGGTCGGCTCTTGATTTTCAGAAAGCTTGACATTCCCACTATAATTATAGCACCCCGTCAACAGCGTTGCAACTAACAAAACCGATAAAACTCCGCATTTCTTCATAAAACGACGCCTCCATTTTCACTGTATTTTATTTGACCGCGTTTTGCCGCGCGGATTCACGCCTTTGCAAGCGAAACCGATTCAACCAACGCCTTCACCTGCATTTTCGCGTTCTCCTTGACGGACGGCGAGTCGATATTCCTCGCTATCGTGGTTATAAGCTCGGCGATTATGCGCATTTCGCGCTCCTTCATGCCCTTCGTGGTAACCGCGGGCGTGCCGATTCGTATGCCGGAAGTGACGGAAGGGGGATTCGGGTCGTTGGGAATGGCGTTTTTGTTGACGGTGATGTTAATTTCGTCCAACGCAGTCTCCAGCGCCTTGCCGGTGATGCCTGTCTCGGTCAAATCCAGCAGCAAAAGGTGATTATCCGTGCCGCCCGTCACCATGGACATGCCCTGCGCGTTAAACGCGTTTTCCAGCTCCTTTGCGTTCTTGATAACCTGCGTCTGATACGTCTTAAACTCGGGCATCAACGCCTCGCGGAAGCAGTTCGCCTTCGCCGCGATTACGTGCATCAGCGGTCCGCCCTGAACACCCGGGAAAACCGCTTTATCTACCTGTTTCCCGTACTGTTCCTTGCAGAAAATCAACCCGCCGCGCGGTCCTCTAAGCGTCTTATGCGTGGTGGAGGTCACGAAATCGGCGTACGGCATGGGCGACTCGTGCAGCCCCACCGCGACCAGCCCCGCGATATGCGCCATATCTACCATTAAATACGCGCCGACAGCGTCCGCAATCTCCCTGAATTTGCGGAAGTCTATCGTGCGAGGATAAGCGCTCGCGCCCGCAATAATCATCTTAGGCGTGTGCTGCTTCGCCAAAGTCAGGAGGGAATCGTAGTCAATCAGCCCCGTTTGGTCGTCGACCGAATACGGGATTACGTTAAACCACTTGCCCGACATGTTCACCGGGCTGCCGTGCGATAGATGCCCGCCGTGCGCCAGCGACAGCCCTAAAACCGTGTCCCCGGGCTGGAGGACAGAAAAAAACACGGACATATTCGCCTGCGCCCCCGAATGCGGCTGGACGTTAGCATACTCCGCGTTGAACAACTCTTTTGCCCGTGATATAGCTAGATTTTCCACCTCGTCGATAAATTTACACCCGCCGTAATATCTGTGGTCAGGATACCCTTCGGCGTATTTATTGGTAAGATAAGAGCCGGTCGCCTCCATGGTCGCCGTGGACGCAAAATTTTCGGAAGCTATCAATTCGATGTTGTTTTGCTGCCTTTCTAACTCTTTTTGCATGGATTTATACAGGACTGGGTCTTGCTGTGCAAGCGTTTGGAACATAAAACTTCACACTCCTTTTATTTTTTAAAGTCACACTCACTTTCCGCATACAGTATATCGCAAAAAATAACAAATGTCAACAAAATTTTTCCGCGACATTTGCAACAATTTTATTATATTTCCGCAGCAAGGGATTATATTAAATCATAATAGGTCGGAGTGAGTGCCTGTGCGCTCAAGATACAACAAGAGCTCGTTACCGTCTATTCTATAGATAAGTACCCAATCAGGAGTTATGTGGCATTCCCGATAGCCTTGCCAATTACCCGACAAATTGTGGTCGCGGTTGCGCGGGGGCAATGTTTTTCCATTGGCAAGCTCCGTAACAACATTTTTGAAAAGTTGCATGTCATAACCGCGTTTTTTGGCTAGCTGAAGCTGTTTTTTGATTTTGCCGGAGTAACGTGGCAGGTATTTCATATTTCAAGCTCCTTCCACAAATCATCGAGATTGTCGAACGGCTTGCTGTATTCAGTTTCGGGCAGCGGCGAAAAGGCTTGATATTCCGGCTCTCTAACGTCAAAAGGCAAGCCGTGCACCATCAATGATTTGTGGAGAAAGATGTTGATAGCCTCGCTTAAATTAAGACCGAACGCGGCAAATGTTTCTTCGGCTTTAGCTTTAATTTCCGGATTAATACGAACATTGTAATTAGTGGTTTTCAAAGTAATCAACTCCTATATATTTATTATACTATATATTATGCACAATGTCAATAAAATTAAAACAAATTAGAATATTACAGAAATATTACATTTATGTTAAGTTTGTGTTACAAATCACACGTGACTGTTTTTTTATGATATAGTGTTTTCAGTAAGATTTATTCTAAAGAAGAAGGGAAGTCGAAAACATGGAAAAACGTGATTATTCTAGAGAGAGAGAGAGAGAGAGAGAGAGAGA
>JAISFC010000010.1 GCA_031263785.1 Clostridiales bacterium
TGGAAATGTTGCGGAAATATGAGAAAAAACAGGTAATTATGGTTGCGTGATTTTGCAGGGCTTCATGTCATGCGGAGCTTTTTTTCAAAAGTGTTACCTATCTATTGACTTTTAACACCCGCAAATTCCGGCTACAAATATTGCCTCTTGATTTTTTCCGAAAAGTGTGTTATTATTATTGTGTGATGTTGTTGAACGTAATGTTGCCGGCGAGGAAGTATACGTCTTTTTTATCATAAATATTGCCGAATTGTGTAATGGTAGCACAGCAGATTCTGATTCTGCTTGTCTGGGTTCGAATCCTAGTTCGGCAACCAAAAGATGCCTCTTCGAGGCAATGAAAAATGTCAAATGATAAATTATGAATGATAAATCGAATATAATTGAATTAGAAGGCAAGCGGTGGAATCCGATGTTCCCGTCCTGACCGACGATTACGCGCCTACGGAATTTTATTTTAAAGGAATCTGACGCGACTGCATAATTTCGTGTGAGATTTTCTATGCGACGATATTTGCCGAATATTGATAAATAGAACGTTGTTTCGGGGGGAATTACGATGTCTACAAGCAGAGGTTTCGTAAGAAACAGTTCAAACAAAAGGCACTTCAAATTAATAAGCCAAAATAAAGACGCTAAGAAAAATGCCATCGGCTTCTGCAATAACATGATTCATCGCGGCTGGCTTTCGAGGGAGGTTGTTTATGAGCATGAATGCTTGGAGAGACGGTGCCTGCATTTTCAAAGGCAACCTCATATTTTTTGGAAAATATTTGACAAAGAATTCGTAAAAACAACATTGACGCTTGACGAAATAGAACAACGCCGGATTAAAATTTCCGATATGTTCAAGTCCACTTGCCTTCAGGCGTTCGAGCGTTTTAACGTATACGTCACTTCTATTCGCGAAGACGGACACCTTATTGAAATCATTTACACAGCCGCGAATAGGCTGGATTTGCGCGACTATGGCAGGGAATTGGGTAGAGAATTTGAAGCTCCCGTGTATTTCCGCTTTAAAAAAACAAACCCGCATATCCTCGATAAGCTGCTCGCTTCTATGGACTCGAAGAATTAAGAATTATAAATTTCAATCCGAACGCCGCGTTTTATCACGATGATTGCGGCGTTACTTGATTAAATAAGCCTTCCTCAAGATCTTTTTGCACCAATCCTGCGTAAACACAAGCGCGTAGAGGGCAATGGCGAACGGGACTATCGGCAGAAAAAGTCTGGCATGGTCTTCGGGTGAGCCTATCGCAATTGTGATTATGTGTGAAATCACGCATACGGAAAGCCCTAAGCCAATCCAATCGAGCGGTCCCTTGCGGATGCGCTTAATTATTATCACCAACATATTGATAAGCGCAATGAATGCCGTAACTCCCATCGGTATGAACGAGCTCAGAAACACGAAGGTCAACAGCGGTATGTAAGGCTCAAACATATCCTCGGTTATCGTGCCGCTTACGTCCAAAGGAAGAAAATGCGCGGTAGGCTCAAGAAGCGCTTTGCCCAAATTCCCCACGATGTATTTTATGTAATCCGTCTTATGCAGGGCAATCGTGGACTTTACATACGCTTCTATTTGCGACGCGGGGAAATATTCCAGCGGCTCCCATGCCGCCATATAATAGCTGCCGTCCAGATATGAGGGTATAGCCTTGATATATTCCGTAATTTCAGGGTAATAGGGATTTTCCACCAGCCTCGCGTTCATAAGATTCATGGTCTGATTGGCGCATATTTCCACGTACGTCAGCGAATTGCAATCGTTCTGCGCGCTATTCGCCTGCACATATGTAAACAACAACGCAACGCACAATCCGCCCGCCGCCAGCCCCGTCAAGCTCGCCCGCCAATCCGCGCGGTCTATTATGAGCTTCAACATCCAAAACGCCAAAATCACCGCGAATATCGTTAAAAATGACGGTCGGAGCATTATCAACAAAAACGCGTACACCGAGATTACCGCGGCAGTTCGACACCGCGGTTTTTGTATGTGGCGCACCAATAAATAAATTAAAATCGTACTGAGTGAAATGGAAAGTGATTCGGTGAGAATGTATTTATTCGCCTGAATAAGCATCGGCGACGCCCCGTAAAAAAGAGTGCCGATAGCCCGCGCGCGCTTGCTGTTTGTAACGCGTTTGAGCAGCTTCCACATGAACCACACCGAAATAAGCGAAATTATATTCTGCCACACCATGACCCAAATAAAACCGCTCCCATAGCTCTCGCCGCCGAACGAGAATATCTTGATAAACAGCGGATACAGCGGCGTGCGGATGGGGTCTATGATGCCGTGGAATATGTCCCCGGAGAACTGCGTCGAATATGTGGCGGTGTCGTTTTCGAGGGCGATAAACGGCTTTGTGAGCAGCAGCAACCCAATGCGGAAGGGTATTAAAAACACATACATTTGCCAAATCGACAAGCCGTCCAGCGCGCGCACCGCAGGGAGAATAACGCGCCTAAAAACGCGTTCGGGGAATTTTATGCATGCTTCCAGCACGTCAAGCGCTTTCATGGTATCCGCCCTCCGTGTTGACATTCCAAACCTTTTCCGCATTTGTGCCGTTTTTAAGCGCGTCCACGGCACACAGCGCGGTGAGCATGGAGTGGTCCATATTATTATACCTATGCTGCCCGTTGCGCCCGATGCAGTACAAATTCGGCATTTTATCAAGGAATTCACGCACCAGCCCAAACTCCGAATATGAGTCAAAATACGCCGGATACGCCTTTTTAACCCGCAAACGCACCGAATCCTTTACGTCCCCGCGCTCGAGAATATCAATCTTTTCCAGCTCGTCAACCGCAAAATCAATAAACGCGTCGTCGGGCATCTCCCACAAATCGTCGCCCTCGTCGCAAAAATACTCCAAACCTATCCAAACGGTATTTTCATCCTCCACCATATACGGCGACCAATTGTTAAAAATTTGCAAACGCCCCAATTTTACGTCGTGTTCCTGTATGTAAATCCAACAATCGGGCGGATAATTTTTGCCGCCCTCCTTAATTTTAAGCTTGTCCGCCAGCAGCCCCACGGTCATAAAATCGCGGTATGGCAGGTTTTTTGCGACATCAGCGGCTTCCGACGGCACATCGTTCATCGCCGCCAACAAATCCTTAATCGGCATGGACGAGAAGAAATAATCGCCCTCCACCCGCTCGCCGTTCGCGAGGGTCACGTGCGTCAGCCCCACGGCATCCCGCGTTATCCCCGCAACCTCACTGTTCATGCGTATTTCTCCGCCCAGCTCACGTACCTTGTCCGCCAATTGTTCGTAAAATTCGCCCGGACCGTGCTTAGGATAGGAAAATTCTTCGATTAGCGACGTTTCCCGCTCCTTGTTCAGCCCTAACGCCGTTAAAATCAGCTTTTTCAGCGACAATCCGCGAATCCTCTGCGCCCCCCAGCTCGCGTCAATCACGGACGGGTCGCGCCCCCACACTTTGGCGGTGTAATCCTTAAAAAACATCTTATATAGCGGCGTTCCGAAGCGATTTATCATGAACGCCTCCAGCGACACTTCCTTGCGTCGGAAAATCCGCGCCGTCACGTAGCCCGCGCCCACCAGCAGCGTCCTCCACACCCCCATATTGCGAATCGTCCGCCATTTAAGCGAAAGCGGATAGTCGAAAAATTTGCGTCGGTAAAAAATGCGCGAAACACGCGGACGGGTAAGCATGTCCGGCATTATCTCCTTCCACAGCGCGAGAATGCGCTTATCCTTCGTGAAAAATCGATGCCCGCCGATGTCCATGCGGTTGCCGTTGTGCAGGGCGGTGCGCGAAATGCCGCCTATGTATGCGGACGCCTCTAAAATAATCGGCTTATAATCCGTGCTTTTAAGCATCTCATACGCGGCGGTCAGCCCCGCGGGACCCGCTCCGATAATTATCGCCGTCTTCGCAGGCGTCTTTTCCTCATGCTCTGTTACGATATTCTTTTTTTCCACGGCTCTCTCCTTTTTGTTACGTTGTCCCGCGACCGAAGAGGCAGCGGCATACGTCGAAATTATCAGCTCTATCAGTCGGTTATTGCGTAGCTGCCCTTCACCATCACCAATAAATCCGTCTGTGCCACCAGCCCTCTGCCGTCGTCCAGCGGCACAATCAGCAACGCGTTAGGAGGAGCGTCGACGCCGTCAGCAAGGTCGTGCCCTGCCGTCGTGTTAGAAATTCCGCCCTTCTTTGTGGCGAAAATCTTCGCGGTTCCCTGGCGCAGAATCATCTCCGTCCCCTCGTTGCACAAAAGCCGCTTCCCGTTCGGTACCTCGATTACACGAAAGCTCGTCGCCGTCACTTCCGCGCCGGGGGTCAGCTTGCTCACCTCGCCGTCAACATACGCCTTCACCTGCGTTATCCGCTGTTCCACATAGCTAAGCGAGACCACAGGATCGTCATCCGCGCCCGGCGCCGCCGCAATCACCATAACAAGCGCCGACATAATTACCGCCAAAATGCCGCTTGCCGCTAAAATCTTCTTTTTCATTTGTTTTATTCCTCCTCCGCGTTGTCCGAAGCGCAGAAATTTTGCAGCCATAGAGTTTTCCGCACCGCGGTCCTATATTTTTCATTTTAACATTTTTCATATTGAGTACAATCCCGGCAGTGTCAGACGGTCTTCCCCAATCCGAACGAAATCGACAGCGCATCATCCACGCGCCCCATTATGCCCTCGTCCAGATGCCCCATCCTCTCGCGAAGACGCTTTTTGTCAATTGTGCGAATTTGCTCCGCCAAAATAACGGAATCCTTCGCCAGCCCAAAATCACTCGCCTGAAGCTCTATATGCGTGGGCAGCTTCGCTTTATTAATTTGTGACGTCACTGCCGCCGCTATCACCGTGGGGCTGTACTTGTTGCCCACATCGTTCTGTACAATCACGACAGGGCGCATACCACCCTGTTCCGAACCTACAACAGGGCTCAAGTCGGCGTAATAAATATCGCCTCTTTTTACCATATTTGTCACCTCATTTGTAATTGCAAGGCGACGCCTATGGTCACCTCACAGTTTTTTTTCGTACATCTCTAATTGTTTGTTGTCCGCCTCAAGTGCTTCTTCAGCAAGCGCAAGGTTTATTGCGCCCATTTCTTCGTAACCTTCCGCCATCTTACGGATAAATTCCGGGTTGTTCAGCATTGGGCATGCCCCCTATTAGTATATGTGCGCGCGGGACTGCTCGTTCACCCCGCACTATATACTAATTATAACAGAACCGTCTTTATTCGTCAATGACATTTTTTTCAAAATATTACAAATTATTCTTTTTTTGTTCGCGCACTCGTCTAATACGCCGTTAAGTATACATTTCTCTCCTTTCTGTTCAGATTGTTTCCACTTACAAGTTTTTCAATTCTTATTTTGTCTAAATTTATTTTACACCATCGTAAACAAAAAGCTTGCCGAATCTTGTCGAATGTATTTTTTTATTTTTTTCCGCGGGGAGGTAGCACGGATTCGGCAACGTTTTCATAGCTTATAATGCGCGTCTTTCGATTGCAATTTTATTTTTCATAACGGGAAAATATTAAATTTCCTTAAAAAGGGGGTTGCATTTTTCTTCGAATTCTGATAAGATGTGCGCATAAGGAAAATGAGGAGGCAGGTTGCAAAATGCGAAGGCAGGCTAAACCCGGACGAATAGCGCTTATGGTTTTTTTAGCGTTAATTATGTGCGTTTCAATAATCGGCGGTGTGTTTGTCGCGAATTCTTTCATGACCGCGCTTAACCCCGCGCTAACCGAAGACGGCGAGGTAATTGAGGCGGATATGCCTTTAGGCGACGATATGAACATTCTCGTGCTGGGTACGGACGGCTCGTCGCTGCTTACCGACACTATGATTCTGTTCCACATCGACACCAAAACGCGAACCCTCAAAACTCTTTCAATACCGCGAGATACCCGCGTCAAATACAACAACAGCCACATCAAAATCAACTCGGCGTACGGCTATAAGGGGCGCGAAAAGTCCACTATCGAAGCGGTAAAAACGCTCACCGGTCTGCCCGTGAACTACTACGTAACCGTCGGGCTAAACGGATTCCGCGGCATTATCGACTATCTGGGCGGCGTTGACATAAACGTTCCAAAAGACATGTATTATTCCGACCCCGCGCAGAAGCTGAACATAAATCTCAAAGCCGGTATGCAGCACATGGACGGCGCAACTGCCGAAAAATACGTGCGTTTCCGCAAAGGGTACGTGGATCAGGACATCGGGCGTATGCACGCGCAGCAGGAGTTTATAAAAGAACTCATTCGTCAAAAATTCACGCTGGCTAACATCGTGCGCGCGAAAAGCATATTTGAGGAATTAAAGAAATATGTTTCAACTAATTATACGCTCGGCGAGATTGTATCCACCGCAAACAAGCTAAAGGGCATGGACACCACTAATATTCTTTCTTTTGACGTCCCCGGGGAGGCGCGGACTATCGACAACATAAGCTATTGGGTTGCCGACGACGCCGAGCTCAAGCTCTTAATCGAAAGTAATTTCAGCTCAAAATAGGGCGGTACATTCACATAACACATTAAAATTTATCTAATCAGGGGGTTTTATGGGTATTTTATTCGGAACTGACGGCGTACGCGGCGTTGCAAACGCGGAATTGACGCCTGAATTAGCATTTAGACTTGGGCAGGCGGGCGCAATGGTTTTAACCAGCGAGCGTCACAAACCGAGAATTTTAATAGGAAAAGACACGCGCATGTCGTCAGAAATGCTGGAAGCCGCCTTAATTGCCGGCATTTGCTCCGTGGGCGCGGAGGCGGAGCTGTTGGGCGTCATTCCCACGCCGGCGGTGGCATATTTAACGCGTGTTTCGGGCGCGGACGCGGGGATTGTCATCTCAGCCAGCCACAACCCGATGGAGTATAACGGCATCAAATTTTTCAACAGCAGCGGCTATAAGCTCAGCGACCGGCTGGAAAACGATATTGAGGAGATTATCCTGCACACGCGCGAAAATATTCCCCGCCCCACCGGCGCTGAAATCGGGAGGGTCGTCCACAACGAACAGGCGCGGAATGATTATATTCAATACCTCATCAGCACGATGGAATGCAGGCTGGATGGCATGAAAATCGCAATCGACTGCGCAAACGGCGCGAACAGCTCCATCGCGGGCGAGGTTCTGTCCTCTCTGGGGGCGGAAACTCAAGTGATTAATAACCAGCCGAACGGCGCAAATATCAACCTCAATTGCGGGTCTACGGCAATCGGGGGCATATCGGAATATGTGGTTAAAACGGGCGCGGATTTGGGGCTTGCCTTCGACGGCGATGCCGACCGCGTTCTTGCCGTTGACGAGCATGGCAAGCTTGTGGATGGCGACAAAATCCTCGCCATTTGCGGCGCTCATATGAAAAAGCAGGGCAAGCTGGCGGGGAATACTATCGTGGCGACGGTCATGAGCAATCTGGGGCTGACGATAGCCGCGCGCAACGAGGGGATTGACATCGTGTCCGCAAATGTCGGCGACCGTTTTGTGCTGGAACAGATGTTAAAAGGCGGCTTTAACCTCGGCGGCGAGCAGAGTGGGCATATTATTTTCCTTGATTATAACACCACGGGCGACGGGTTGCTGACGGGGCTGCGGCTGGCGGAAATTTGCAAAACGAGCGGGAAAAAGCTGTCCGAATTGGCGGGAATAATGCAGGTCATGCCGCAGGTGCTAATCAACGCTAAGGTAGCAAGCGACAAGAAATACACATATAGTAATCATGCGGGCATTATGAGCGAAATTGCCGTGTTGGAATCCGAATTCGCGGGCGAGGGGCGCGTGTTAATACGTCCGTCGGGCACGGAACCGCTCGTGCGGGTGATGATTGAGGGCAAGGACCGTGACCGCCTTGAAACCGCGGCGAAAAAGCTGGCGAATTACATTGAAAAAGAGTTGGCTTAACGTGGGTAACACGAAAGGAGTGCGTGTTTTATGTGTGGAGTGGTAGGTTATGTTGGCAAGGAGCAGGCGGCGCCGATTTTGCTCGACGGGCTTGCGAAATTGGAGTATCGGGGGTACGATTCCGCGGGGGTGGCGGTTTTCGGCGATTCCATAAAGGTGCAGAAATGCGAGGGGCGGCTGAAGGTCCTGCATAAAAAAATAAAGGGCGGCAGCTCTATGAGCGGCACTATGGGCATTGGTCACACGCGTTGGGCGACCCACGGCGAGCCCTCGGACGCGAACTCCCACCCGCACACCAGCGCGGAGGAAAACGTGGCTGTCGTGCATAACGGAATCATCGAAAACTACCTGGAATTAAAGGATTTCCTGAAGAATCACGGCTGCGTTTTTACCTCGGATACGGACACCGAAGTCATTGCCCACCTCATTGACCACTATCACGACCACGACCCGCTCAAAACCCTGATTAAGGTGATGAATAAGCTGGAAGGGTCGTACGCTCTGGGCATCATGTTCAGCGAGAATCCCGGCGAGCTGTACGCCGTGCGCAAGGATAGCCCGCTGATTGTCGGGCTTTCAAAGGGTGGCAATTTTATCGCCAGCGACATACCCGCCGTGCTGCCGCACACCCGCGACGTTTATCTGCTCAATGACAAGGAAATTGTGCGCCTCACCGCTGATGCTGTGAAAATTTTTAACACGGATGAGGAGCCGATTAAAAAAGACGTCTATCACGTGGAATGGGACGTTTCGAGCGCGGAAAAAGGCGGCTATGAGCATTTTATGTTCAAGGAAATTATGGAGCAGCCGAAAGCCGTGCGGGAAACCGTTCGCCCACGCGTCAAGCGCGGCAAGATTGTGCCGGACGAATTCCAAATGTCGCCTGAAGATGTGAAAAATATTGATAAAATACATATAATCGCCTGTGGCTCCGCCTATCACGCGGGCGTCGTCGGGAAGTATCTAATTGAGAAAATGGCGCGCATCCCCGTCGAGGTCGACTTGGCGTCCGAATTTCTCTACCGCAGCCCGATGATTACCAACCGCACGTTGATGCTCGTAATCAGCCAGTCCGGCGAAACTTTGGATACGCTGCGCGCATTGCGTGAGGCAAAACGCCTCGGCGGGCGCGTTCTCTCCGTCGTGAACGTGGTGGGCAGCTCGATTGCGCGCGAAAGTGACGATATTATCTACACTTGGGCGGGTCCCGAAATTGCCGTGGCGACCACGAAGGCGTACAGCACACAGCTGGCGGTGATTTATCTGCTGGCGGAGTATTTCGCCGTGCAAAAGGGAATCAAGAACGCCGAACAGACCGCCGCTTTTCTCGACGAGCTGGCTAAAATCCCCGCTAAAATAGAACAAATCATCAAAAACACAGAGAACATTCAGTTTCTCGCCTCGCAATTTGCGGCGGCAAAGGATGTGTTCTTCCTCGGGCGGGGCATAGATTACGCCGTCGCGCTGGAAGGGTCGCTAAAATTAAAGGAAATTTCCTACGTCCACTCCGAAGCGTACGCCGCGGGCGAGCTAAAACACGGCACTATTTCGCTTATAGAAAAAGGAACCCCCGTCGTTGCGCTTGCCACTCAGGACGAGCTTTTTGACAAGATAATGAGCAATATCCGCGAGGTTAAGGCGCGCGGGGCGGTAGTGCTGGCGGTAGTGCCCGAAAATCAGCCTACAGCCGAACAATTCGCCGACCATGTTCTGTACGTCCCCAAAACCATCCCTGAGCTCACGCCCTCTCTGGCGGTCATTCCTCTGCAACTTTTCGGCTATTATATGGCGGCAGAACGCGGATGCGACATAGATAAGCCACGGAATCTAGCTAAATCCGTGACCGTTGAGTAAACAAAATAAATTATTTAAGCAATGGGGGACGCATCACACCGAATTCCCCTCGATTTTCTTTTACCAAGCGCAAAATAGAGTGGTTATAGATTAAAGTTGCGCAAAACTCGTTCATAAAAGTGTGGAATTTATTAAATAAGTCGTTGACTTTTGTGCTATAATATAGTATAATCGAAATAAGAGGTGAACGAGTATGTTTAGAAAAATAACCGCGCAGCTTGAGGAATGGCGGGAAAGCCCGTATAGGAAACCGTTGATATTACAGGGCGCAAGGCAGGTCGGCAAGACGTATATCGTGTTGGAATTCGCCAGAAACCATTATGACAACATCGTTTCGGTAAATTTCGAGCGCGAGCAGGATGCAAAAGCAATCTTTGAGGCGAGCATCGACCCGGAGGAGGTCATTCCGCGCCTTGCTCAAAACAAAAAGCAGTCGATAACAAAGGGACGCACCTTGCTTTTTCTTGACGAAATTCAAGCGTGTCCATCTGCGCTTACATCACTAAAATATTTCAACGAGAACGCCAACGATTATCACGTGATAGCTGCGGGAAGTCTGCTCGGCGTGGCGGTTGCGCATGACCAATACTCCTTTCCCGTTGGCAAGGTGAACACAAAAACGCTGTGTCCTATGGATTTTGAGGAATTCTTAATCGCGCTCGGCAAGGGGGATTTAGCGCTCAAAATTCGAGAGCGCTTTGAAGATAACGCTCCGATGGAATCGTGGCTTCACAAGGAGCTTTTGGGACATTATCGTTCATATTTAATTATAGGCGGTATGCCGTCCTGTGTTAATCTGTTTAAAGATACGCGGGACTATACCCTTATCCGCGATGCGCAGAACGCGATTTTGACCGATTATCTGAACGACATGAGCAAGTATAACACCGAGAACGAAATCAAAAAAACGCGGCTCACATATTCTGCCGTATCAGCGCAGTTGTCGAAGAAGAACACTCGATTTCAATATAAACTGGTTAAAAAAGGCGGCAGGGCAAGCGAGTTTGAGAACGCAATTGAGTGGTTGGCGCTGTCCGGTATCGTGTCAAGGGTTTACAACGTAGATGCGATAAAAAAGCCTCTTGAAGACTATAAAAACATCGACAGCTTCAAGATTTTCTTTTCCGATATCGGGCTTTTGAACGCGAATAAAAACATCATCCCGGAAGACATCCTGTACGAATCGCCTGACCTTAACGATTTCAAGGGCGGCATGACCGAGAACTACGTCTGCCAGCAGCTTGTGACGGGTAGAAAAATCTTATACACATGGCACAGCGAAGGCATCGCAGAGATTGACTTTATCTACCAAGACGCGCAGGGCAAGCTAATTCTCGTCGAGGTAAAGTCGGCGGACAACACTCAGGCGAAGTCGCTGACCGCCTATGTGAAAAAGCACAAGCCAGCGTACGCAATTAAGCTTTCCACGAAGAATTTCGGGTTCGTGAACGGGATTAAAACCGTTCCGCTCTATGCGGCGTTCTGTATTTAACAAAATAACAAAACTGTATTCAATGGGAAGTCCGGCAAAGG
Source organism: Clostridiales bacterium (assembly GCA_031263785.1). Lineage (GTDB taxonomy): Bacteria > Bacillota > Clostridia > Monoglobales > WRBX01 > JAISFC01. The sequence goes on from JAISFC010000010.1 coordinate 11,315, forward strand.
CTTCCTGCTTTTTTTATCGAAAAGTTAGGGCATGAGAAAAGATTTTTGAGAGAGCAACATTAAAATTCCAATGAGTAAATAAAATAAATTATTTAAGCAATGGGGAACGCACCACACCGAATTCCCCCTAATTTTCTTTTACCAAGCGTACCCTCCATATAGTACCGGCTTAAATTCATTTGCTTTATATTCGTAAGCAAAAGCTTCCGGTATATCCCATGTAATGCCCGAAACTATTACTTCGCAGATTCCGTCATTGTTCAAATCATATATTCCCAAAATATCGTAAATGCAATAGGATTCAGATGCTGATTCTTCTTCACCTGTTGGAATTACATGTGTAAAAAGCTCCTTAACATCTTTAAAATCATCTTTTACCATACAAATTATGGAATAAGCGCCGCCGTACTTCCGCGCTAATGTTTCTTCCGAAAACATTTCATATGCACGGCTGGCATTGGCCGCTATAAAATGCTCTACAGCGCCGTCATTATCAATATCCGCGCTAATTATTTTATCTATTTTTACCTCTGTGCCATTCACTCCTTTTTCTCTTAACAATTTTTTAACAACATCATAATACTTTGAATACTCTCCCGTATTCGTAATATTTTCCTTAACAATCGCTCCGTTTTTGGGCAAGGGATTATAATCTCCCGTGATAAATAAATATTTTTTGTAGTCTTCGCTTTCAAGCTTGTCGCCATGAACAAATTTCGGAAGATGTAAGTACCCATTACCATAAACGCTGTCAGGGAAATAACTAGTTAGATTTTCCGCTACCATATGATTTTGGTCAAAAGCAAAAAACCTCATATCATTTTTCCGATTCTCAACGTCATTCTCACTATTTTTTTGATTTTCGTCGTAATTCTCATCATTGTTTTTATTTTTATCAAGACTTTCAAGCCACGCATCCGTTTGTTCCGTTCGTTCCAAATTCAATTCTTCATTGCCCATATACGAATGCCACACGCCATCTTTATATGTACCTAAATAATATCCTCCGGCGCTAATCCAATTTTCAAATGCTTTTTCTTGCTTTATAGCATCTAATTCACTTAAAATTTCTTCTTTCTCTAAATTTAACGCCGCCATGTTTGAATTAAGTTTGTGGTTAATTAATACCATTGCAACAACAACTATCACTAACAAGCCGGTTAGTATAATCAGCATATTAACCCTTTTTTTCATCATTAATTCCTCCGATTCTTTTAAGGCTAAAAGCACAGCCGCACTGAATTCCCCGCGGGGATGGCGATTTTACGCGCTGTGACGGGCAAAGCAAGCTCGTCCGCCTCGCAATTTTTGTTCATAATCAGCTCCATAATCGCCTTAAGCGTTCCCGCCGACATGCCCGTGGTATACGAATTTAAAAGCATAAAAAGCGGGCTTTCCGTCAGCGTTTGCTTGCATAATTCCAACAGCTTGCACAGCTCGTCCTCAATTTTCCATATTTCTCCGTTGGGTCCGCGTCCATACGACGGCGGGTCCAGAATTATCGCGTCATATAGGCTATTTCTCCTTATTTCGCGCGCCACAAACTTGGCGCAGTCATCCACTATGTATCTAATCGGACGGCTTCCCGCCCCGTTTAACGCCGCGTTTTCCTTCGCCATCTGCACTATTCCGCGCGACGCGTCCACATGGCACACTTCCACTTGGGGAAAGACCTCCCCCTGTGGCATCGCGTCCCCGTCCGACAAATCCGTGCGCCCCGCCAGCGACGCCGCGATTGTTGCTCCGCCCGTGTAGGCAAAAAGGTTCAAAACACGCACCTTTTTCCGCCCGCTCCCCTTTATCCGCTCGGCGATAAACTCCCAATTGACCGCTTGCTCCGGGAAAATCCCCATGTGTTTAAACCCCATGGGCTTAACCCAAAACTTCAAATCACCATACGAAACCGCCCATTTTTCCGGCAATTTCTTGTTAAAACTCCACTCGCCGCCGCCTTTGTCGCTCCGCGTGTACACCGCCGCCGCTGCCTCCCAACGCGGGTCCGCTTGCGGCAAATCCCAAACAGCGGTCGGGTCCGGACGAATGAAAATCTCGCTCCCCCACCGCTCCAGCCGCCGTCCACACGTCGCGTCAATCAGCTCATATTCCCGCCATTTGTCCGAAATCCTCATACTTATCCCTTTTTACCTTTTCGCGCGGTTTTCTTGCACTCCTTGTTGCTGCACACTATCCGCTCCTGCCCCTTAAACCGCTTTTTCACCATAACCGCCCCGCATTTTTCGCACTTTTTGTCGGTCGGCATGTCCCACGACATAAACTCACAACCGTTGCCGTTGCGCTCACAGCCGTAATAAACCTTGCCGCGCTTGCTCTTTTTGATGAGCACCTTCGCGCCGCACACGGGGCAATTTACGCCCGCCTCCACCACAATCGCCTTGGTATTGCGACACTCCGGGAAGCCCGGGCACGCCAAAAACCGCCCATATCTCCCTATTTTATACACCATCATCCGCCCGCACTTTTCGCACGGGATGTCGCTGACCTCGTCCTTCAGCTCCACCTGCCCTATTTCCGCCTCCGCCTTGTCCAGCGCAACGGAAAAATCGGGGTAAAAATCCCTCAACACGTCCACCCAATCGCGCTTGCCGTCCTCCACGCTATCCAGCTGCTCTTCTATGCTCGCCGTGAACTTCATATTGACGATTTTATCAAAATATTCCGCAAGCAGCCCCGCGACTATGGTCCCCAATTCCGTCGGAAAAAGCGTCTTCCCCTTGCGATTCACATACCCGCGCGAAATAATCGTGCTAATCGTCGGCGCATACGTGCTCGGTCTGCCAATCCCCTCTTCCTCCATCGCCTTTATAAGCGTCGCTTCCGTGTAATTGGGCGGAGGCGCGGTGAAATGCTGCTCGGGCACAAGCTTGCTAAGGTTCAGCCGCTGCCCTTCCGCCAAATCAGGCAGCTGCTTCGCCTTTTCCTCTTCCTCGTCCCTGCCCTCAATGTACAGCTTCATAAATCCCGCGAACTTTATTTTCATGCCGCTCGCTCTGAAAATATAGTCGTTTGCCGTGATTTCTACGGATATCGTATCCAGCACCGCGCTCTCCATCTGGCTTGCCACAAAGCGGTCCCAAATCAATTTATAAAGCTTATAAAGTGGCGCGTCCATCGAGTTTTTCGCCAATTCCGGCGTGATTTCGACATACGTCGGACGGACCGCCTCGTGTGCGTCCTGCGCGTTCTTTTTTGAGCGATAAAAACGCGGCGAACCCGGCAAAAATTTATCGCCGTACTCATTTTTTATGAACCCGCGCACCGCCCCCAACGCCTCGTTGGAAATGCGCAGAGAATCGGTACGCATGTAGGTAATCAGCCCGACTACGCCACGCCCCGGGATATTCACGCCCTCGTACAGCTGCTGCGCCAGCGACATTGTGCGCTTAGAGTTGAAATTGAGCTTGCGCGACGCCTCCTGCTGCAGCGTACTCGTGATAAACGGCGGCGCGGGATTCCGCTTCTTTTCCGCCCTTTTGACCGACTTCACCACATAGTCCGCGCCCTTCAGCTCGGCGAGAATCCCGTCCGTCTGGCGCTTGTCCTCCAGCGCGATTTTCTTCTCCTTGCCGTGGAAACGCGCGCTGAACTTCTCCTTAAACAGCGCGTCAATCGTCCAATACTCCTGCGGCTCAAACGCGTCAATTTCGCGCTGACGCCGAACAATCATGTCCGTCGCAACCGACTGGACACGCCCCGCGGAAAGCCCCTTCTTAACCTTGCGCCACAAAATAGGGCTTATCTTATACCCCACCACGCGGTCGAGAACACGCCGCGCCTGCTGCGCATCCACAAGATTTTTGTCAATATCACGCGCGTTTTTTATCGAATCCTTGACCGCCGTCTTGGTAATCTCGTTAAAAGCAATGCGCGCCGTCTTGCTCTCGTCAACGTTCAACACCTTCGAGAGATGCCACGAAATCGCCTCGCCCTCGCGGTCAGGGTCAGTCGCGAGATACACTTTCTGCGCGACTTTCGCCTGCTTTTTCAGCTTGGCAAGTAGCTCGCCCTTCCCGCGCACGGTGATATATCGCGGCTCAAAATCATGCTCAATATCAACGCCCAGCTGGCTTTTCGGCAAGTCGCGCAAATGCCCCATACATGCCTCAACTTTATAATTTGAACCCAAATATTTAGCGATTGTCCGCGCCTTTGACGGCGACTCCACTATCACCAAATATTTTTTTGACGCACTTACTTTCGACGAACCCGCCACCCTTGTATTAGCCAAATAAAAACCCCTTTATTTTTCTATGCGCCGCGGAAGCCGGACGCCAACGCGCCGGACGCACCTATTCAAGCCAATTTCGCCCTCGCTGTGATGCTAGCTCGTTTTGATGTAGTTCTTCCCGGACACCTTCCTTATTTTACCCCAAATTTCTAAGATTGTCAACAGTGCATTTATCTCCTGCGCGCTCAGCCCTGTCAAATTCACCAAATCATCGGTGTTTTTAGGCTCGTTTTTGTCCAGCGCCGCCACTATCTTTTTCTGGTCCGGCGAAAGCTCACGCCCCTTGACGGCTTTGTGCACCTCCAAATCACCGCTGCTCTCCTTCGCGTCAATGCCTATGTCACGCAGCAGGTCCTCCGCGCACGTCATCATCCGCGCGCCCTTTTGGAGCATTTCAATGTTCCCGCTCCCCCGCTCGTTGTCGAGGTTCGTGGGCAGAGTATACACCACGCGCCCTTGCTTCCACGCCAAATCAGCGGTTATCCTGCTCCCGCTCGACTTTGTGCATTCCACCACAACCGTCCCCAGCGACATACCGCATATAAGCCGATTTCGGGCGGGAAAAAGCATCGACAGCGGCTTCGTCCCCGGCGGATGTTCGGAAACCACCGCCCCGCTCTTCTCAATCATTTGCTTGAGCTTGCCGTTTTCGGGCGGGTACAGCACATCCACGCCGCAGCCAAGCACCGCTATCGTTCGCCCGCTCGCCATAATCGCGCCCTTGTGCGCTATGCTATCAATCCCGCGCGCCATGCCGCTGACAATCACACAGCCGTTCTCCGCAAGCCTGTAGGCTATCTTTTCCGCGTATCTCTCGCCATAATGGGAAAAATTCCGCGCTCCTACCATCGCAATGGGATAGATTAGCTGGCGGAGGTTGCCCACGTAATACAAAAGCGTGGGCGCATCGGGGAGGTCGCGCAAAAGAGGCGGATAATCGCAGTCTTCGTACTGCAACAGCCCAATCTCCTTCTCTTCGCACTCGGCGAAGATTTTTTTGGCAAGGTCAAGGTCCTTGTCCGATAGCAAATCGACCATTTTCGGCGCGATTTCACTTGCCGCCAGCTCCTGAGGCGTCGCCTCGAAAACCTTCTTCGCGCTACCGAAAACACGCAACGCATTGCACCTCTCACAGGCGTTCGCGCGCGCCACCGATGAGAGCCACACATCATAAATTAATTGTTCGTCTAACTTTTTCATATATTATCACCCCTGTCGCAATAGAAACATTTAAAGATTCTCCGCCGAATATCGGGATTTTCACCCGCGTCTCGCATTCCGCCAAGACGTTTTCACTAATACCACGCGCCTCACTGCCCACAACAATCGCCGTCTTGCCGCTTAAATCCGCGTCGTACAGCATGTTATCACCATCGACGCAAGCCGCAATTCCACGAAATTTGCCCTCCCTAATCAATAAGGGTAAATCGCTGTCCGGCATGACTAAAAGCCGAAAAATCGCTCCCATTGTAGCCCTCACCACCTTCCCGCCGTATGGGTCCGCGCAACCCGCAGACAGCGCCACCGCCTCAACTCCGGCGCACTCAGCCGTGCGGATTATCGTCCCCAAATTTCCCGGTTCAGATATCCCGTCACACATGACAATATTGCTCTTTCCCGCAATATCAGCGGCGTTCGCGCGGGGCGGTATCTTGCATACCACCAACACCCCCTGCGAATTTCGGGTTTCGGCAATGGCGTCAAACACCTGCGGCGGGACATAACGTACAAAATCCTTGCCCCGCTCCGAAATATCCCCGAAAATCTCCCTTATTTCCGCCTCCTGCTTGCAGGTTACGACATATTGCACCTCCGCCCGCGAATTGTCTTCCCTAAGGGCTTCGCTTGCAAGCCGCACGCCCTCTCCGACGAAAATCCCTGTTTCATCACGATATTTCCGCATTTGCAATTTCTTTATTAGCTTTATTTCTTCCTTGTTCAAATTCTGCTTTCCTCCCCTAAACGGCATTGTACTGCGTTTGCATCTGATAACCGCAAGGTTTACAATCACGCAATTTACACCGCCGCCGCCTCTATTGTATACTATATGTGCAATTTTGTCAAGAAAAAAGACTTTCTGACTGTCAATTTGCTTTGCAAAAATAATGCTTGCAACGACAGCCTGTCTGTGGTATAATTATTGCAGGTTCAAAAGAAAGGGGCATAATAAATTGAGTAAAAAATTTTTGTGGTTAATTATCGCCGTAGTTGCGATATTGGGCGTGTATTTTGCCTTTTTTAATAAAACTGCCACAACACGTAGCGATATATTATTTGAGGATTCGTACATATACCACGAATGGGAAATTGCGGGATTTGAATATACAGGAAACGTGATTCTCGTCGACGGAAGTATTTACAGCTTTAGCTTCAGCGAAAAAGACGAATATTCCACGACTTTGTCCGAAGATTTAAAAGAGATGAATAAATATATTTTGAAAAATGCGAAGCTTGAAACGACAAGAGTTTCTAATGATGATTTAGCGAAAATGATAGAGTACGCCGCACAAATTGACGCCGATAAATACATAGAAGGGACAATCGTAGGCGCCGATATGGGTTCAAGCGTTATTCAAATATATGATTATGAGACTAATAGTAAGATTTTGCTAAAGGAGTCTGGAGATTTTTCATCGGAAAACACAAGCCCGCATGCAGAGGATTTGGTGCAGCTAATCGAAAAATACAGATATGAGATTCACGGATATTAGACTAAAATCGCATATATAACAGCTTTGTTTTTCGAGGGTCTATTTGTTGTTTTAGTCATTGTTATCAGTGCCTTTAGCAATGACGTCGGTAAGTAATTTAGCAAAATCAAGGGCGTTCATCTTAGTTATGACGGGCTTTCCCGTTTCTCTTTCAACCTCACGCCTTGCTATCCCCGCAACCTTGCCGCCACGCTTGGCAATATCCAAATTCTCATCGAAATTCTCGGGTTTTTCCTCTTTTGATATAGCGGTCGTTGTCGCTTCCGCAAGCTGATTTATCGTGAGTTCAAGCATCGACATATTATCACGCAGATTTTCCTTTTTAAGCCCTTTATGGTCTTTATATTGACGGGTGGTCATGCCACTCCAATTACGAGTGATTTCGTCCGTTAAAATGGCATATTCTTTGCCCTTTGCAACGCCGCCTTTATCCCATTCGTCCGTCAAGTCCTTTCGCACCTGAACAGCCTGCAAACGCTGATTTATCCACGCGGGAGAATAGCCCTTTTTGAGGTATGTAGATAATGCTCTGTCAATTGCCAATTCAGGGTCGATGGTTTCGTCAATACGTTCTTTCCCCGCTTCTGCAAGCCACATTTTGAACGGTTCGGCTTTTTTAGAAGGAATAGATTGGATTATTCGCAAAATTCCATCGATTTTAGCGACATCTGTAAATCGCATTTTGCCGTCATACGCTTTCATTTTCAACCGGTTACAGATTGTAACCGGTTCATTTCCCTCTTCAATTAAGCGATGTTTTAGGACTTTCCAATAATTTCTTGCTAAATCGTGCGTTGGTTGTTCCGTCAAAATTTCGCAAACGTCGACAATAGAAAAATACCATTCTTCTTGGCTCGCATCCCAAACGGAGCGAATTTCTTTGCCTTCAAACAGCTGAAGTTTATTATTATCATTCATTTTCAATCACCAAATACATTATATACGTCCATTGATAATTTGTCAATACATTTGTGTAAGAGCATATTTCCCGCATTATAAGCGTTAAAACTCTGCATCTATTCCCCGACCACGCCTTGCTTGCCGACGACGTTCCCGCCTGTGCAATATCCCACTTAAATCGGGGAGAATTGCCGTCAATAACGTCATCGCCGTCGTTATTAAAGCCAAAATTAGCGCGTAAACCATTGCGTTGAGCGGCGGTACCTCCGATACCAACGGGCGGAAATTGGAAAAGGCGGTGGTAATCGTGGTTGACACGTTCGCCATCAGAAATTTTGCCCCAAAAAACGCGTATACAGCCGCGAAAACTCCCTGGACGGCTTTGAGCGCCACGTATCTGCACTTAAATCTGCCGCCGGAGGGCAGGAATTCAAAGGTCTGCATGCTGACGCACAAACCGCCGAAGGTGACCAAAAATGCCGCAATTGCAATGATAATATGCCATGACATCGCTGTCGGCGCGGAGGCGAGCATGGCGGTACCGCGCGTCATTTCCAATAGCCCCGCCAGCACAGACGCGGCGGCGGGCGGAATATTCAGCGAGACCAACGCCGTCTGAACAAGCCGTATAATTGCCGAAAATAACACGATATACGCGCACACGGTCGCGAGCGAAACCACGGACTCGCGCACCGCGCTTTCATCTCCGCTCGGCGCCTCAGCGTTCGGCGCAGCAGGCGGAATTCTGCGCTTTTTTGAGGACATGACCAAAAATAATCCCAGCGTCACTGCCGAAAGAATGTGCGCGGCGTACAAAATAACGCCCGCCATAAACGACCTGAATAAGCCCGCTCCCACCGCTCCCATGATAAACAGCGGTCCCGAATTGTTGCAGAAAATAGCCATTTTTTCCGCCTCGTCGCGCGTGATTAGCTTGCTTTTTAATAGGTCCGCCGCGATTTTCGCTCCCATCGGATAGCCGCTCAACAGCCCCGCGACAAACGCGAACACATATGGCGGCAGACGACGGGAAAACGCCTGTATAACGCCTAAATCTATCAACGCGCGGATTAGTATCATGAACGGTAGCAGCGACGGGATTATTACGCGCGCGCACAAATCCACGCCTTCCTTTGCCCCCATGATTGCACTGCTTGGCGCAACGACAACGGCGGCGGCGACCGCGGCGATGACAAATATAAGCGTCCCACGCCTTAGCTTCGGGCTTAACAAAACCGCATTTCCACCCGCTTTTCGGCTCCTAAATGCCACTACTTTCATTACCTCACCTCCGCCTCAACTACTGTTTTGTTTGCAATTTACCTTTCCCATTCTTTACTTTACATTACCAACTACTAATAGTATACTATTTGCAAAACGGATATATTTTACTTTACATTTTCGCGATTTAAAAAGACCCGTTGAGAAAAAAATCTGCATAGATTGTCAAGTAAACCACAAAAATCCACAATAAAATCCGGAAGAAAAAAACCGCAAGGAAGTTAATCTTCCTCACGGCTTAATCTTTATGTATCTTTAAAACTAAATTATACTTTCTCCTGAACTATTATTCTATAATGTCGGAGCTCCACCACCACTGGGTGGTTTTTGACCCAAAAGGCTATTCCTCTTAATTGCCTCCAGATTATTCAATGCGCTCTCCCTTATACTTTCCATTCCTTCTACGTACCCCTGCTGCATGGAAAGAGCAATTACGTATTTTTCATTGATAGGAGCCAACGATTCCGCAATTTTATCAATCTCGGCAAGAATCTTTCGTTCAACATCTACTGTGTCATCATTTATTTTATTAATCCTTTTTGTATGTATGTTTTCCAGCTTACGTCTGTCCTCGTTTAACTGTGGCAGTGGTTTTTCTTTATCCAATGTAAATTTTCTGAAATCTTCTTCTGCAGCAGCTATTTCTGTTCTTGCTTCAGCTTCTCTAGCGCTATTGAAGTTCGCCAAACGAGTACCCGCAGTTTTCTTCATGTCGGTAATTTTAGCATCAAATTCTTTACCTACGTTAGCTATGTCCGCTTCAGCTTTTGTTTTTATTTTTTCAATTTGAGCCATTTTGTCATCATCATCAATATCTGATTGTGCAATTTCTTTTTGTCTCAAGTCTGCTACATTGTTAATAGTTGCTGCTTCAGCATCAAATGCTTTGCCTGACTCCGTAATATACGTAGTTATTTCTTCGTCAACTTCATTTTGCTTTCTAGCAATCTCTCTGTCCCTGTTAGCCTCTATATTCTTAATCTTATTGTCTTTGCTTATTTTTTCTGCGCCAACAAGCGCGTGAATATCTTTTATACGTCTATCGTACCCATGTGTCTCCTGTTCGAGAGAATATCTATCATTCTCCTTCGCTATATCGGTCTCTTCTTTTAGATCAGCTTCCACTAACAATTTAAATTGTGCGGCTTGCTGTTCAACAAGCTCCGTCATCTTCTTCAAGCTTTTTCTTACTTCCGCGCTTGCCTTTGTTTCAGCTGTCAACTTAGCATAAGGATCATACGGAATGTTGTCATGCGTTGCCCGCATTAAATTAACCATCGCCTCGTATGGATTATCAAGAACTACATTAGGCTCCGGCTCCAGAAAATCGGGTACAAGTCCTCTTATGGGTAAAGGTCCGGTTCCGGTTACAGGTCCGCCTTTGGGCGCAGATTCAGGTTTTATAACTTCCGCATTTCTCCTCATCTCATCTTGCGCTTCCGCTTGCTTTTCCAAAAATTTCCGCTTTTCCTCGGCGGCTTTGTCTCGAGCCTCTTGCTCCACCCTGGCTTTCTCGTCCGCCAATCTTTTCGCTTCTGCTTCTCTGGCTTTGTCCGCCACCACTTGTCTCTCTCTCTCTATTTTATCGTGTATTTCCTGTGCTTTTCTTATTACTTCTTTCTTGTCTTCCAGCTTTTCGGTTACAAAGGGGACAATATACTTATTATACCCTTCGTTCTGCATATCTTCTATTAAACTTGTTATACAATCATAAACATTATTCGGCGCTTTTGAGTCTTCAAAAACTGACTTCACGTATTTAAAGACCGGTTCAAAAGCTTCCTCTTCCTTTAATTTATACTCAAAGTTATATTTTTCTTTATTCCCGTTTATAATCTCTGCCATTCGCTTTTTTGTCTCTAACGCCATCAGTTCCATAGCTTCCGATAAATCCGCAGGCAGCCAATCTAAAGCTTCTCCCGCTCCGATTTTTTTGTCGATAAATGAATTTAATATTCCTATTGCTTCCTCTTTTGTCATTTCATCCATGTTATTTCCTCCCTCAATTTGACCTTGTGCTTGCTCTTGCTCCGGCTCCCCTTCGCCTCTTCCTTCCGCAAATCCATCTGATGCTCTACTTAAAGTTCTTTTTAAATCTTTAAACCATCCCATTACCCTTCTCCCCCATCCTTTATTTTTTAGTTCTTCCAACGTTTTCGTATGTAATAGTTCCTGATTCGCTTCAAAAATCTCATCTCTACGCCGATCCATCGCTTCCGCTAGTTCGTCTATTCTCTTTGCGATGGCGTCCCATTCTTCATTTGACGCTCTCGCCATATTTTTCTCTCTTAACAACTTCATCAGCTTATCCAACTCCGCTTGCATTTCTTTGCATTGCGGGTCCCTTGCGTAAAGCTTCTCTAATTGTCTATCAAATTCTTTATTAAATTGACGTACTCTCCACATCCCGCGCCCAGCGCTGCCCCAGCCACACTTTTCAAGTAACGGCTTGAGACCCATACCGACCGCGAACACTCCGATCGCCGCCGGCAACAACAAACCCGCGTTAGCTACCCCAACGCCCCACATTGCAAGCGCAAGCACAGCGGACCCTCCTCCCATGAGGGTACGATACTTGCTTCCTGCCTTATTATTAAAAGGTTGCATGTCTTTTAATGCCTTTTCTCTGCCTTCCTTCGTTGCGGGCATTGCATCCCACGGCATGTTATTCTTTCCTATTAAGAGGTCAAATATCTTCGAAATTATTACCGCAGTCCAGCTCCCGTAGCCCGTGCCTCCGTCATTTGCGTGTTGCATTGCAGCCTGATTCGCGCCCATTGCCTCAATTAGCGCTCGCTCTTCATTTGCTTCAGGTCTTCCACTTTCATTTCTGTCTGCCATAATGTTCAACCTCCCCGCAATTGTATCACTATATATTTATTATACATCTTTTTTGCCGGCTTGTCAATACTTTTTTTGTTTTTTAATGTTAAATTTATGTAAAGACGCCTTTTTACGGCACGGCGCGAGGCGGCGAATCTGGCAAAAACACGCGTTAAATGGGCTATATATGCTTTAACGCCCCTCACAAATTGAAAGAGACGTTAAAGTAGGCGCATTATAATTTATTCTTGCAGGTCAAGCCGTCGTGGCACCCTCGGCGCGAATCGAACGCACAATGTTCCCTTAGGAGGGGAAAGTTATATCCGTTTAACTACGAGGGCGTATTTAATTAGTATGACCGCACCCGCTTCCGCCATGCCGCCACATATAGTTTAGCACATTTCGGCTAATATGTCAAGGAATTCACGCCGCCTCCACGCACGCCGCAGTCGGGCTCCGATAATTTAAGCTTGACAAGGATAGCTTTTTGGTATAAAATATCAGCAGGAGGGGGTAATATCATGAAATTTGTATGTGAACGGGATATCTTTCAAACAGCGGTCGGCACGGCGATAAAAGCCGCCGCCACGGGTACGCTTGCACAGATTACGTCGGCGGTGCATATCACGGCACGCAAGGACAAAACCATTACACTCACCTGTAATAATCTGGAAATTTCGATAGATTACACTGTTGAGGCAAGCGGCGTTTCTAAGGAAGGCACGGGCGCGATTCCCGCGAAGATTTTGGGCGATATGGTCCGCAAATTCACGGCGGACAACGTCACTGTGCAGTGCGATGACAAGCACAATTTCACAATCGACTGCGGCAAGGCGCACTTTGAAATTAACGGGCTGGACCCGGCGGAATTCGCGCTGCCGTCCGAGATTGCGCCGGAATATTCCATCAGCGTCAAGGGCGAAACTCTGCGCGAGCTGATACGCGGCAGCACATTTGCGGCTTCGACAAGCGAGTCGCGGGTGATGCTCACGGGATGCATGCTGGAGCGCGACGGGAAATTTATTCGCATGGTCGCGCTGGACGGATACCGCATGGCAATGCGCCAATTTGCGCTGGAATCCGCCGCGACTAAAAAAGGCGGCAAGGCGGAAAAAGACAAGAAAATCAGCAGTGAAAAGACGGCGGTGGTGATTCCCGCGAAGGCGCTGAACGATTTCAGCCGCTTTACAAGCGAGGGCGAAAACGACGTGGAAATTAGCGTAAGCCGCAGTCACGCCGCGTTCGAGATTCAGGCGGAGACGGGGAAAATGCGCTTTATATCGCGTGTTTTGAACGGCGAATTCATGGACTACACCCGTACGCTCCCCAACGAGAACGAATGCGGAGTAACGGTGGAAACGTCGGCATTAATTCGGGCGTTGGAGCGCACCACGTTGGTCATCGCCAGCGACCAAATGCGCTCGCCCCTGCGCATGAACATCGGCGGGGACGGCATCCACATGAGCTGCGCCACAATCGCAGGGAAGGCGGAGGACCACGTTCAGGCGGAGATAAGCGGAAACCCGCTGGAAATAGGCTTTAATCACCGTTTCCTAATTGAGGCGGTGCGCAACGCCGACGCCGAAAAAATACATATACAGTTTGCGGGAAGTGTGCGTCCGTGCCTGATTCAGCCCGCGGAGGGCGATGATTTCAAGTATGTGGTGCTTCCCGTGCGGCTGTAGCGCATGATTCTTTCGCGGCTGGAACTGAATAATTTTCGGAATTACCCCCATAGGGAGTTCGTTTTCAGCGACGGCGTGAATGTCATCCGCGGCGCGAACGGCACGGGCAAGACCAACATTTTAGAGGCGATACACATGCTTGCGACGTCGAAATCGCACAGAATGGCGCGGGAGCGTGAGATAATCCTGCATGGGCAAGCGTTTTCGCGGATACGCGCGGAATTTTCGGCGCGAGGGCGGGTAAATGAGCTGGAGGCGCGGCTGGGTCCCGACCGCCGCAAGCAATTCAGCAAAAACCATGTCCCCGTCAGGAAAACGTCTGATTTAATAGGGTTTTTGAGCGTCGTGATGTTCTCGCCCGACGACCTGCAAATAATCAAAGGGTCCCCGCAAGCGCGGCGCAAAACCATAGATTTGTCGCTGTGCCAGATGAGTAAACGTTATTTTCAGTTGCTTTCCAACTGCAACCGTGTTTTGGTGCAAAAAAATAAATTGCTCAAGTCCGACGCGGCGGCGGACGCGTTGGAGGTTTGGGACATGCAATTAGCCCGATTCGGCACGGAAATAAGCCGTCTGCGCGCGGAATACATACAAATCCTGAGCGAGGAAGCGCGTGGACGCTTTAGCGAGCTGATGGGCTTGAAATTGGGGCTCACCTACACGTGCGGGGCGGGCGAGGGCGTCGCCGATGAGGATGCGTATTACGACGAGATTGTGCGAAACGCTGATAAAGAGAGGAAATATCGCCAATCGCTGGTGGGTCCGCACCGCGACGACTTCCACATCACGATTTCCGAGCGGTCGGCACGGGCGTACGCGTCGCAGGGGCAGCAGAGAAGCGCCGTTATCGCGCTGAAAATGGGGCAGGTTGAGATTCTGCGGTCGCGCTTGGAGGAACCACCGCTGCTCCTCCTCGATGACGTGATGAGCGAACTCGACAGCGCGCGCCAAAAATACATACTTTCCTCTGCAAACGACGGGCAGGTTATAATTACCACCGCGAATAAAGCCCCAGCGATTCCGCAGGCGGGATGCAATGAGATAGACGTGGAAAGTTAAAAAAAATCACCCCCAAAAGGGGATGATTTCATCGTACTCGCAATGATTATACTTAGTATAATCCTACTTGCAACGATTTTTACTTCGTTCATTTGTTTTTACAATTATTATTATAAACCATTTCCGGTGTCTTGTCAAGTATTTTTTTTTTGCTATTGACAAATTACGACTTTTACTATAAAATATCTACAAGAGAGTTAAATACTGAAAACAGCGACAAGCTGGACGGTTATGCTCACTCCCATCTTAAAAAGAGAGGGGGTGATTGTATGATAATTGCATTGATTATACTTAGTATAATCTTACTTGCAACAATTTTCTCAGCAATAGTTAGTTTATATAAACTAGCAAAGAGAAATCGATATTATACAAAGAAATAACCGCCAACGTAGCAAGCGATTAGACGGTTATTTCAACCCAATATCGTGAGCATAGCCGTTTGACGTTTTTGCTCTCTTACTTTTTTTGCGATTATTTATATTTTTCGCTTATCGACAATAATTATACTAGCTACTTTTCTTCTCTACTATTAGTATAAACTATTTTCAGCGTCTTGTCAAGTATTTTTTTCTATTGACAAATTACGACTTTTAATATAGAATATCTACAAGAGAGTTAAGACTGAAAACAGCGACAAGCTGGATGGTTATGCTCACTCCCATCTTAAAAAGAGAGGGGGTGATTGTATGATAATTGCATTGATTATACTTAGTATAATACTACTTGCAACGATTTTCTCATCTATAGTTAGCTTATATAAACTAGCAAAGAGAAATCGATATTATACAAAGAAATAACCGCCATCACTGCTAACGATTAGACGGTTATTTCAACTGAATTTTCGTGAGCATAGCCGTTTGACGTTTTTGCTCTCTTACTTTTTTTGCAATTATTTATATCTTTCGCCTATCAACAAAAATTATACCAATTCTTCCTATACATTTATTATAAACTATTTTCGGCGTGTTGTCAAGTATTTTTTTTGCCGTTTGCGTGTCGATTATCCGCGAAGCTTGCTATTCCCCTAATACATCGTCACCACCAGCGGCAACGGCTGCATCCTCGTCTTCCCGAGGTATCGCAGCACCGTCGTATAATCCGCGGCATCCACCCCCAAATACTCGTTTATATTGTAAATCGTCGTGATCCCCTCAATATTATCATTCCCCACCTGCCCCTTAATCGTGTTCAGGTCCGCCGTCGTTATCGCATACTTGTTCACGCTGTTCAGGTAAAACGCCCCCGCATATAGGTACGCTATATCATTAATCGACAGCACCGACGCCTCCGTCAGCCCCCCCACATTCATCTTCGTCCCGTCAATGTACATCTCCGCCCATAGGTAGCTCTCCTGCCTCACCGTCCCAACATCCCCGCCGTTCGACCCATATCGGCTAAACCTCAACATATACTTCGGCGCACCTGTGTCGGGGTCGCTCAGCGCAATCGCCTCCGCCAGCTCCTTCGGTATCCTCATCTCCCAATTGTATACCGCCAAACTCTTGTTCGCCATCACTCCCGTCATGTTCATCGGCTGCGTGTACACTATATCCTCCACCCGCCCGATAATCGTCCCGTCCGTCTCCACCTCATATAACTCCACCCTGATCCCCGCGTCCATCCTCTGCAGGTCCGGCGTGTAGTTTAGGTCCGCAAAATATGCCCGCTGCTTCCCCGTCAGCACCGCCCGCCCGCGCAATGTCACCTCAAAATCCGTTATCTCGTCGAATATCATCACCTCAACCGTCGGCACCCCCAAGTTCACATACTCGTTCGTCACCGACTCAATATACCCCGTCGCTAGCACGTACGCCCCGTAATCCCCATAATTACTGCTAATAACCCCCTTGCTCCCGCCCATCCCAAATAGCGGATCCTGCTGAATCCCGTTGAGATTGCTATACTCCTTAATGTGGAACGGCACATTAAACTCCGAATCGTCCCTAACCTTGTAATGAATCCTAAAATACGGCGTCTGATTCTCCACCGTATGCGGCACGGACGGCAACGATTGCCCCTCCAGCACCGCCCAACTCAGCAGAAACTTCCCCGCCGCGTTGATAACACTCACCACCTCCGTCGACGAATCATAAGGCGTCAAATCGCTCAGGGACGTCCCGTTCACCACCACGCTCCCCAGCCCCTTTATGTCAAAATCAATCGTCTCAAGGTCGGTAATCTCAATCTTGTCGTTGTCGAATAGGAACGGCAACGCCATCGCAAACCCGTCCAGCCCATATGGGTTCTCAAAAGAAACATCAATCGTCCCCTCCATCCCCACCTTCTTCTTCGTGTCGTCGGGGGACATAAGCACACTAATCGCGCCCGCCTGCAGCACCTGGCTGTTGATATCAAACGCCACGCGGGTGTACGCCTTGCCATAGACGCTCTTGCCCGCCGTAACCTTCACCAGCTCCTCCGCCGCCGTCTCCCTCAGCCAGAAATATACCTGCCCGACGGAATCCGTGTAGACGTCCTTGATTCCATAAACGTTGCCCGCCGGCGCCTGCGCCATGTCCACATTGCCGATTTTCCCGCTCAATACCTGCGCGTTCGCCACCGCGGGTCTGCCCACCTGCCATATATTGTAGTACACATTTTGGTTCGAGTTGTTTCTCGGTCGCGGACCCTTAAGATTATTAACGTACACGCTCCCGCCGTTAATTCTAACCTCCCCCACTCCCTCATAAACGCTCCCGCCGCCGATTGCCGCGCCGGTGTCACCGTTTGCTATCGCCCGCACGGTGCCGCCGTCTATCATGATTTCTGCCCTGGTCTGGAACTGCATCCCCGTCCTTCCGCCTATTCCCGCGCAGGATACCATGCCGATTGCGGTCACACTCCCTCCGGTGATAGTTACGATGCTGCCCTGATTCTGGACGCCAATCCCCGCGCCGGCGCTGCCGTCCGTGGGTCCGCTTGCAACAATATCGCCGCCGCTGATAATTACATTCACTTGGACGCCGTTACCATCGGCTGAATTGCCAAGACCAATCCCCGAACATAGATTTGATCCCCCCGTCGCCCTTACCTTTCCTCCCGAAATATTAATGTAAATACGGGAATTGCTACCGGCGGAGAGTCCATAGCCTATTCCCGCGCCGCTGACGCTGGTTGCCGTAATGTCGCCTCCGGATATATTAATGGTCCCTTGCTGTTGTGATGCAGTGCCTCCGCCTATTCCCGCGCCTCCCGTGCCGTAAGCTTTAATTATACCGTCGTATATATTGATTATCCCAAAGTGACCGGCAGTCCCGCCGGTTCCTCCGCCGATAGCGGCGCTATTATTGCCATACGCTGTAATTTCACCGCCGGCTATGTTAATTTCATTTATAGTGGACATAGTGCCGCCGCTGCTTCCCCCGGTGCCTATGCCCGCGGAGTTGCCCTTTCCATACACCGTGATTTTTCCGCCGGATATATTAATTTTATCAAGCATATTAAGATATCCGCAGCCGATGCCCGCGCCATAATTATTCCCGGAGTCTATCGTAATATTTCCTCCGGATATATTAATGGTTCCGGTCGTGCTTATACCGGTGCCGCCTACATACCCATTTCCTATACCCGTGCCGTAGTTAAAAGTAGGAATCTTGATTATACCGCCGGTTATGGTAATTTCGTCAACGCGCCGACTGCCGCCAATTCCCGCGCCGGCGTAACCACTAGCGTCGTTCATCCCCCTAGCTTCAATCTTGCCGCCGTTTATCTTAATTATTCCGCTGTCGCCAAACCGACCCGCGCCGATGCCGGAGCCCGTGCCGCCTTCACATATAGCGAGAATTTCCCCGCCGTTTATCGTAATTTTGCCGCCGTGCCCCGTTATGCCGTTGTTTGACGGGTTTTGCCCGCCGCCGATGCCCGCCGCTTCAGTTGCCGCCCGCGCTTCTACCTTGCCGCCGTTTATCGTAACTACGCCGTTGCTCCCACGATAGCCGCCGCCAATGCCCGCGCTGGTGCTGCCCCCCCGCGCATATATTGTGCCGCCATTTATCGTGATTTCTCCGCTCTCTTTCGTCGTGGCGCTCCCGATGCCCGCGCCTAAGGAGTTTGTCGATGCGTTTAAGCTACCGGGACCGTCTATAGTTATTTTTGTGCCCGCGTTCACTTCCAGCGCAGCGTGGTTCGTCACTCCATAAAGTATATTCGTCCCCATAATCACCAAGTTCACCGTCGTACCCGTGCCGTCAAGCAGAAATGCAGCGCTGTCCGCCAGCCCGTTCATGTTCATATGTACATTCACCAGCGCGACATTCGCGGTAACCCCGGTCGCCACCACGATTCTGTATTTAGTTAAAGTCGCATTTTCATTCACAATCATATAATCGCTGTTGCTCGCGAGCGTTATAACGCCGCTCATCTCCGTCCAGCCGGGACCACCGGCAGATAGGTCGTTAAGCGACAAATCAATTGTCCCGGGACCAACCAAGGTTTTCATCTGCGTGGTCGCCCCGCGCAAATAGCTCCCCGAGTAGGTTATCCCCATCAGCTTAAACTTTATTTCCTCCTCCACCGTGCCGCTGTCGTTCGTCATCGGTAGGTAGAGGTACAATCTGGAGTTGCTGTCCGTGTATACGTCCCTAATTCCATACACCTTCAACGTCGCGTTTGCCGTCTGCTCGCACCCAATCGTGTCAATTACGCCGCTCGTCACCTTCGAGTCCGGGAAGGACGGGTTCAAAGTGAGCGTATTCCTGTAGACGTCCAGCCCCGCGCTATTTTTAGGCGCTATAACGCCGCCGTTCACCGCGCGCACGCTCCCGCCGTTTATCGTCAGCGATGCCTCCGAGCCGTCCGTCGTGGAGCTCGCCCCCAAGCCTATATCGTTTTGCCCCGTCGCGGTTGCACGGGTTGTCCCGCCGTTTATCGTGATTGCAATAGCTTCGTCCGAGGACCCCCCTGTGCCGATTCCCGCGCCGCTCCCGCCGCCTTGCGCCGTTATCCTGCCGCCGTTTATCGTTATTTCAGTCGAGCCGCCCGTCACCGTTCCGCCCGAGCCAATCCCCGCGCCCGCTCCCTTGCCCAGCGCGTCTATCGTCCCTCCGTCTATCGTAATCGTGCCGCCGTTGCTCCCTTTGCCGCCGCCTATCCCCGCGCCGCTTCCGCCGCCCGACGATGCCGTTATAGTTCCGCCTGTTATATGTATCTCCCCTGCCTCGCAGCCGTCCGAGCTGCCTATCCCCGCGCTGTCCGCGCCGCCCTCCGCCGTTATATTTCCGCCGCTTATCGCTATTTTGCCCGCCTCGCCGCCGATGCCCGCCGCCTTTTGCCCGCCGCCCGTCGTCCAAGTGTACGCCCAAATAGTCGCTTCGCCGGTATCTTCCGATATAATAATCTCATCAACCGTCCCGCCGTCGCCCGCTCCGATTGCCGAGCCGCCATTGCCGCACCAAGCATCAACATCGCCGCCGCTTATCGTTATCTTGCCCACCTCGCTGTCCGTTCCGCCGCCGATTGCCGCGCCACCGCCCGAGGACCCCACGTCTATAGTGCCCGCTGATATAACAATTTCGTCAATCTTGCCGCCCTCGCCCGCGCCTATTCCCGCGCCTTTAGCTCCAACGCCATTGTTAGTTGTTCCAATGTTAATCGTCCCGCCGTCAATATTAATAGTCCCCACCGTGCCGCCGCCGATTCCCGAGCCGCCATCCACGGTCATAACCTTATCCTCGGAGTTTTTAATGCTTATTTCGCCGATGGACGCGCCCTCGCTTGCGCCTATTCCCGCCGCTTTTGTGCCGCCCGTCGCCGTAAACGTTGTATTATCTTCTATTATAATGCTGCCTTCCGAGCCGTCAGTACCCTTGCCGACGCCAATCGCCGCGCCGCTACCTTCATTTAATACGTTCACATCGCTTCCGGTAATCTCAATCGTGCCGCCCCATCTCGTATCCACGCCCGTGCCGATAGTCGCCCCGGCGCCCTCGTTGCCCGCCACGATAGTCGAGTTCGTAATCGTGATATCCCCCGCCGAACCGCCGCCAATTGCGGAATTACCGCTCATTCCGGTCGATGTAATTTTAGA
The DNA here is from genome assembly GCA_031263785.1 of Clostridiales bacterium. GTDB lineage: Bacteria > Bacillota > Clostridia > Monoglobales > WRBX01 > JAISFC01. The sequence goes on from JAISFC010000010.1 coordinate 32,045, forward strand.
GTTATCTATCTTAATATCACTCGTCCCTTTGAACGACGCGCCTATTCCCGTCCCGTAGCCTAAGCCGGATTGACTTACTTCATTTGTCTGCACGACATATCCACCGCTATTTATCGTTATCACGCTGTGGTTGCCGTGCGTCTTCGTCCCGCCGCCGCCGCCAATTGCCGCCGCCTGCCCGGGGTTATCCTTCGTGTCCTCATCCGTACTGCCGCTTGCCCAAACCTGCACGATACTACCAACTATATTTATTTCGCCGCCGTTTACCGTTGTCGCCGCGTCCGTGGCATACCCGCCGCCGATTCCCGCGCCCCACTCACCTGCCGCTACCACGTTCATCTCAACAGATCCCGTATTTCTTATATTTATTACTCCCGCGTTCGGGTTGCCGCCAAGCCGCTCATCGCCGCCGCCTATGCCCGCCGTATAACCAATAGCATTTAACGTCGCTCCACCCCAATACGGTCCGGAGTTCTCTATTATCAATTCCGCGCCCTCCGGCACGTAGATTCCCGTATTATCTTTCGATTGAATGGTGGTGGCGTAATGCGGATGTCCGCCTCCTGCTACTGAATACACTTGCAAAGTCACTTTTGCTCCCTCGCCTATTGATAGTGCCGGGAGACCGGTTTCCGTTATTATGCTATCGCCGTACATATATATAACCGCTTCCACTTCCATAGCTACGGCAAAACTATGCGTCCAATTAGCGGTGGCTATTTGATAATTTCCGTTCTCCGTGATTGTAATTATACCGTTCTGAACTACCCACCCCGTGTCTCCTTCGCCCTCAACTTCGGAATCTATCGTTACCCATTCGTCGGCTGCCTTCGCCACATTTACATCATCCACATCATTTATCTCCGGGTTGGGCATTAGAGCCAATATCATGGCGGACATCAACAAAACCGCCCATATTTTCCTCCATTTTGCACTCATCATTATCTTCCGCAACCCCTTCCACATGCTCCCCCGCACGCATTTCTTTTTTCTTCTATGTCTATTTAATCACACTTGTAACAAAATTGCAACACTTTTTTTTATTTGTAACAAAAATGTAATATTTCTGTAACATTTCTGTAACATTTCTCCCGACACCCCCACCGCCATTTATCCCCTTTTCCCCCCATAACCACCGACTAAATTAACATTCCACCATCCCCCCCCCAAAATAACACAAATCCCCACTTCCTCCCCAACAAAAAAAAGACGCCGAAGCATATTCAGCGTCTTTTATAGACTATATACCAACTTTTCCCCTTCTTCTTGCTGCCACATACTCACTTCTTCGCCTGCCGTCTTCTCTGGCAAGCTTCAAAAACTCCTCGTCCGACAGATGTTTTGTGGCTTCATAACGTTCCGCTCTTTTTTTATGCAGATATTCAATCGGCAACGGATTATTCATTATCATCATCTCCTTCGATAAATATTGCCGGGGTTTGTATGTTTGGTTGATACACCCCTAACTTTCCGTTAATTTCCTGCACCATTTCAATAGTGCGTCTTTTAACGAAGTGTTTCATATTCCAACTTAATATATATTTGCAGTCGCTTATGCTTGCAACCGCTATGTGTCGACAATCCGCTCTTGCCCTCGCCGGCAAAACTCCTGTTTCTAAATACTCATTTGCAAGCGACAAAGATTTTTCCGTTTCCTCAACCTCTGTGTATTCCAACATATTCAGAACATCGTATAACGCGTCTATTTCCTCTTGCGTTCCACAATCTTCAATTTCTTCGTAAACGACAGGGGAAACAACTATTTCATATTCTCCCCGTTTTAATTGTTCCCAAAGCTTTCTGGTGATATCACGCTTTTCCGGCGTGTCGTCCGCGTAATAATGGCTAACCACAGAAGACTCAACATACACTCTTGGCTTAATCACGAGCTTTCGCTCCTTTCTTCCTACTATTAGTATAGCATTTGCCGCGGTAAAAGTCAATATATTTTTACCAAATTTGTAAAGCGTCTATAATAACATGTGCGTTTCCATTTGTGCAACGCACCGTTGCACAAATTCCGCGCCATTCAAATAAAAAAAGACGCTGAAACATATTCAGCATCTTTATCGTCATGTTCGGGTAGCTCTCGCTACGTTCCCTCTCGCTTTCGCCTTTAAATACAGCGGATTTTCCACGGAACGCTTTAAAATTTCTTCGTTTGACAAATCCTTTGTTTCTTCGTAGATTTCAGTTCTAATTCTACGCAATTCCTTCATCGGCATTGGATTATTCATCTTCCTCATCCCCTTCTCCTATATATACGGCAGGTGTCTGTATGTTAGGTTGAAATATTCCCAACCTTCCGTTTACTTCTTGCACCATTTCCATAGTTGCTCTCCTTACAAAATGTTTCATATTCCAGCTTAATATATATTTGCAACCGTAAACACTTGCCACGGCTATATGTCTGCTGTCAACCTTTGCCCTCTGCGGCAGAACCCCCGTTGCCATATATTCGTCGGAAAGCGAAAGCGTTTCGTCGGTCTCTTCAATCAACGTGAAATTAAGCTCATTAAGCAGGTTATATAGCACATCTTTTTCTTCCTGCGTTTTGCATTTGTTTATTTCTTCAAAAACAACCGGCGAAAATGCTACTTCATGTTCTCCTTGTTTTAGTTGTTCCCAAAGCTTTCTAGTAATATCACGCCGCCACGGTCTGTCGTCTGCGTAATAATGGCTAACAACCGAAGAGTCCAAATATACTTTTGGTTTCATAACCCGCTTCCGCTCCTTTCTTCTTACTATTAGTATAGCATTTTGCGCGGTAAAAGTCAATATATTTTTACCAAATTTGCAAAGCGTCCATTCTTATTGTTCCAAAAGCCAGTCGGCTATGTGCATCAATTTTATGCCCTCATGGTTGCCCCCTGCAAGCTCCCCCGTCGAAAGAACATATTTAGGGTAATTATCTTGTATTTTAAGCAAATTGCCATATTCTCTATCCTTTGTATCTTGCTTTTTAATTTCCTCCGCCACTTGAATATACAGCTTCTCCCCTTGCCTTTCCGCCACAAAATCAATCTCATTTTCATTATATTTGCCCACATACACATCATATCCCCTGCGGCAAAGCTCCAAATAAACGATGTTTTCAAGTATGCCGGTCAAATCTGTATCATCGTAGCCCAGCACGGCGTGCTTGAAGCTTGCGTCCGATATATAAAACTTTTCGAGAGTCCTAAGTATCTCCTTGCCCTGAATATCATAACGGGAGCAGCGATAGAGAATAAAAGCGTCCTCCAGCTTCTTGAGATAATCATAGATTGTTTCAATATTAACGGTTCTATTATCACTTTTAAAAAACTTCGCAATGCTATTAGCGGAAAAAGTATTACCAACATTATTAAAAGCAAACTTGACTATTCGCTCTAGCAGGTCAACCTTTCTGATTTCACTGCGCTTGACAATATCCGTGAAAATCGTTGTATTGTAGATGTCTTTGACGAGTGTATAGGCTTCATTTCTATCCGTCGGCGTTTTCGCGACCGCCGGGAAACCGCCGAATTCGACATAATTCTTAAATTCATCCTTAACCGCCCCGAGCGTCGTATAGGTTTTCTTAAACTCCAAAAACTCCGCGAAAGAAAGCGGAAAAACCGGGATAGAAACATAACGCCCCGTTAAATACGTTGAAATTTCCCTCGAGAGCATACGCGAATTTGAGCCGGTAACAAAAATTTCGCAATCATATTCGCTGCCATCAAAAAACGTATTGACAATGCGCTCCCAGCCGTCAACTTCCTGTATTTCATCAAGCAACAAATACAACTTCCCTTTAACCGCGAACTTTGCCTTTAATTCTTCAAAAATTCGCTTAGAAGGCACATCTTCATATTCAAAAGCGGCATAGTTAATATAAACTATGTTTTCATCCTTAATCCTTCTGGATTTGAGTTCTTCAATAATCATTTGCATAATAGTCGATTTTCCGCTCCTGCGGACACCAACCAAAACCTTGACAACGTCAAGCCCAATCAGCTTCTTAACTTTTTGGATGTAATCATTTCTTTTTATCAACTTAACCACCTCTAACTATATTATAACCCAAATAAAAATTTTTGTCAAGAACTTTTTATGGTTATAACCCGAAAAACTTTCGCAAATTCCCTCGCCGCAACTTTTGATATTGACAAATCTAATTTAAAATAGTATAATTGAAATTAGAATAATCCAAAATAGAAAGTGATGTGTTGCCGTATGCAATTTTTCGGAAGAAACAGCGAATTAGAGCATTTAGAAAGTGAATTTAGCAAGGATAATAGCACGTTTGTCGCTATATATGGTCGTAGACGCGTGGGGAAAACCCGCTTAATTAAGGAGTTTATCAATGAAAAAAACGCCTTGTATTTTCTCGCGAGCAAGGAAAGCGAAGTGCTGAATTTACAGGATTTTTCAAGAGCTGTCGACGAATTTACGGGAACGAGCCACACGACGAAATCAAGGTATGACAATTGGCGCGACCCTTTTATTGATATTGTAAATTTTAAATCTAACGAAAAAAAGGTTATTGTTATAGACGAATTCCCCTATTTAATCAAAGAAAACTCTGCCATACCATCAATATTCCAATGGATTTGGGACGAAAAGTTGAGGGACGCTAATATTATGCTTATTTTGTGCGGTTCACACATGAGCATGATGATTGAGCACATTTTCAATTATTCCAGCCCTTTGTACGGACGCAGGACCTCGCAAATAAAGCTAAAGCCTATTTCTTTTTCAGAGTTTAACGCAAATTCGACAGGGAGTTTTGAAAATAAAATTGAAAGATATGCAATTACAGGGGGCGTCCCTCGTTATCTTGAGTTTTTCTACGACGCAAGCTCCATTCAAAAGCAGCTTGAAAGCAGCGTTTTTTCGACTAATAGCTTTTTATACGAAGAGCCTATGTTTTTGTTGAAAGATGAAGTTGAAACGCCTGTAACTTATTTATCCATACTAAAAACAATTAGCATGGGCAGGCACAAACCCTCTGAAATCGCGACTGTTCTGGAGAAAAAAAGCAACGACCTATCGCCATATTTAAACACTTTAATTGACTTGGGTTTTATTGAAAAGCAGGTGCCGATAACCGAGAACAATCCCGAAAAATCAAGGAAAGGACTATATTTTATAAGTGATAATTTTATGCGTTTTTGGTTTAAGTATGTCGCCCCGAACAAAAGCCAATTAGAGATTGACAATAAGCAAACGGTTTGGGAAGCCATGGATAAGGATTTTATTTCTTCGTTTGTTGCCCGCAGTTACGAGGATATTTGCAAAGACATCTTCTTGAATTTGTGGAAAACAGGGAGCATAGATTACTCCCCTACTAAAATCGGTTCGTTCTGGCAAGGCGATATGCAAATTGACGTTGTTTGCCCTGATAATTCCCACAAAAAAGTATTTTTCGGCGAGTGCAAATATCACGAAAAGCCGATTGACGCCGATGTATATTTTGATTTGAAGAAGAAAGTTACGGAAAACAAGGAATTAACACAGAATTTTGCCGGTTATGAATTTATCTATGGCATTTTTTCTAAAAGCGGATTTACGCAAAGGCTTTTAGATGTCGCGAAAGATAATGAGGATTTATTGTTAATAAACGAGGATAAAATCATAGTCTAATTTGAATTGAATAATCCCGATTATCATAAATGAGCTATTCGATATTTTTGAATAGTTCATTTTACCTTTTGTCGATTGTTGTCGATTCCTGCGGTTGCGCGAATTGTCGACTATGCACTTATTTTGCGACCGATTGTTGGTCACTCGTTTTTCCCCTGTTCCATCACATTTTTGCTTTATTTCGCTTTTTATTTTAAATTTTTCTGGAATAAATTGGAAAAAAACTCTTGACTTTTTTTTACATTTGTAATAAAATATTCTCAAAGGGTTTCATGCTGAAAAAATTCCTCAACCGTCCATGCACCGCACCTCCCAATCGCGGCTCGCTTGAGGTAAATCATTTATTATAGAAGGGATTGGTAAACATGCAACAAGAAACAATTTCCGTCATTGTCGCCGATGACAACGTCGAATACCGCACTTCCGTCGGCAATTTCCTCCAGCTGGAGAAGGGTATCGAGGTGCTTATGCTCGCCGAAAATGGTGAACAGGTGCTTTCGTTTATCCGCGAAAACCCCGTCGACCTCATTCTCCTGGACCTCGCTATGCCCGTCCTCGACGGCGTCGGCGTGCTGAAAGCCATGCGCGAAATGCACTTCCAGCGCCGCCCTAAGGTTCTCGCCGTTTCCGCCATGCCAAGCGACTGCGTCACGCGTGAGGTTATCGACCTCGGCGCCTCCTTCCTCATGGTCAAGCCGATGACTTACAACGCTATAGCCGACCGAATCCGCACCATCACCCGCTCCAAAGATACGCCTATGGTCGCGCTTTCCGACGTGGCGCATGCCGTGCCGGACCTCGAGGTGAGCGTTACAAATATGATTCACGAGGTCGGGATTCCCGCCCACATCAAGGGCTATCAGTACTTACGCACCGCTATTATGCGCGTTATTGAGGACAATTCCTTGATTGAGTCGGTCACGAAGCAGCTTTACCCCACCATCGCCCGCGCATATTCCACCACCCCCAGCCGCGTGGAGCGCGCGATTCGGCACGCGATTGAGGTGGCGTGGGACCGCGGAGACGTCGACGTGCTCAACCGATTCTTCGGGTACACCATCAATAACGAGAAGGGAAAGCCCACTAACAGCGAGTTTATTGCCATGATTTCCGATAAGCTGCGCCTTATTATCAAGTCGCGGCGCGAGGCGTAACTGCGCGGCGTTTAGGCTGATTCCGTCATGGACACCGAGAATCGAATCTGTAAAATTAAGCAGCTCCCTTGTTGAAATTTGGGGGTTGCATTTTTTTGCTTATGTGATATAATCGTAACTGTGAGTTGAAAAAGGAGGAAATAAATATTATGAAAAGATTTATAAGTTTATGCTTAGCGTCCGTAATGTGTTTGTCGGTGCTATCCGCGTCGGCGGAGCCACCAATCACGGTTTTGCTCGACGGCAACATAATTGAATTTGACCAGCCGCCGATTATCGAAAACGACAGAACGCTTGTGCCGGTGCGCAAAATCTTTGAAGCAATGGGCGCAACCGTCGACTGGAACGACGAAACAAACACTGCCACGGGGACAAAAGGATATATTATCATTGTAATGCAGATAGGCAATAACATAATCACGAAAAACGGTCAGCAGATTGAGCTTGACGTTCCGCCGCAAATTGTCAACGACCGAACGCTCGTACCCGTCCGCGCCGTTGCCGAAGGTCTTAATTGCACGGTCGGCTGGGACGATAATCTACAGCAGGTATCCATAGCCACCGAAACCACCTATGACAACATCCCGCCGTCTTCCTATAAACCGACATATAAAGACGTTTATGAGCGCGGATATGATTTGGGATACAGCCGTGGCGAGGCGGCAGGCAAGAAAAACGCAAGCTTCGACGACTACGATAAAATGGCTCTGGCAATGGGTCAAGAAGGTCTCAGTAACGAGGCGGAAAAAGATTTTAACGAAGGCTTTGCAAGCGGATGGAAGCTTGGTTATGAGACCGGGTTTAAAGAGTGGGAGGCATCCAAGGCAAATCCGGACCCTTCGCTATCCAACCCTATAGAACAGATTTTCAACCTGCCCGACCTACCACTGACTGTGCGCGACCGGGACAACGGCTTGGAAATTCAAATCAACGAAATTGTCGTTAAGCGAGGCGTGGACCGCGATAATAAATCGAATGATAAAATGACCACCATAAAGCTATCGTGCGAAATTTTGCGAATTTACAACCTTACGATTAAAGCGCCTAATATTGAAGTGTCCATTTCCAGACATGGCGACGGTGAGCCTCCAAAGGGATTCGGCAGTTCCTTGGTTTTTACCGGCACGGATTATGCCAACGGCTTGGGCATTTTTGACGGCAATCAAGCAAAAAAACAAGTGGGCGACACCTTTGAGGCAAACGTCGTTTTTCCTACCGGCTTCCCGAATGTTTCCGACACCAATCAGCCTTATATAAACGAAGTGGACGTATATATGGAGCGTAATCACACGTTGTTAAGGTAATCTCCCTGCGACGGTATTATGTGATATATTAACTATGAGTTCGAACATGGAGGGAACAAAATTATGAAAAGATTTATAAGTTTATGCTTGGCGTCTGTGATGTGTTTGTCGGTGATATCCGTGTCAGCGGAGCCACCAATCACGGTTTTGCTCGACGGCAATCTAATTGAGTTTGACCAGCCGCCGATTATCGAAAATGACAGAACGCTTGTGCCCGTGCGGAAAATATTTGAGGCAATGGGCGCAACCGTCGACTGGAACGAAGAAACAAACACTGCCACGGGGACAAAAGGCTATATTATCATTGTGATGCAGATAGGCAACAACATAATCACGAAAAATGGTCAGCAGATTGAGCTTGACGTTCCGCCGCAAATTGTCAACGACCGAACGCTCGTGCCCGTCCGCGCCGTTGCGGAAGGTCTTAACTGCACCGTCGGCTGGGACGATGATTCGCAGCAGGTATCCATCACTACCGCGCCCACTGATAACGGTCTTCCTACATTCCCTTACACCCCAACATACAACGACGTTTATGAGCGCGGATATGATTTGGGGTACAGCCGCGGAGAGGCATCCGGCAAGAAAAATGGGAGTTTTGACGAATATGATAAAGCTTATCTGGCGATGGGCAACGAAGGTCTCAACGACGAGGCAAAAAAGAATTTCAACGAAGGTTTTGCAAACGGATGGGCGGATGGTTATGAAATTGGCTTGAAAGCGTGGGAGGAAGAACAGTCAAATCCTAAGCCTTCGCCCACCGCCCCAATAGAACAGATTTTTAAACTGCCCGACCTACCAATGGCTTTGAAATACGAATTCGCTCCATTTGAGATACAAATCAACGAAGTTGTTATTAACAAAGGCGTTGACGGCAATAATCAGCCGAATCCTAAAAAAACTACCGTAACGCTGTCGTGCGAGATTTTGCAAATTCCCGACCGGTGCCCACAGGTGCCTTCCCTCTACATTAATGTGGCTATGACCGACGAACAGGGACGTAGCATCGGCAGCCCCAATGCAAAAATCAGCGCTAAGGATTTGGGCATTTTCTCTAATTATGGCGACGCCAAAAAGCAAGTGGGCGACACCTTTGACGTAACCTTTGTTTTGGATTACGGCTTCCCGAATGTCGCTGATACTCGCGGTAATCGTCATATAAATGTTGTGAGATTCGAGTTCCAGGGGTATTAACCGCCCGTTGCCGTCACTTGACGGCGCATATTAGTTGACACAACAAGCATATACAGCGGCTTTGCATGATGAAATAAAAAGAATTGCGTAAGCAATTCAACAATACCTGTTCCCTGTTCCCTATAGAGTTAGGGTATCGTTGCGGCGAAATGAATTCGCCTTCACGAGCAGCCCCCTTGTTGAAATTTGGGGGTTGCATTTTTTTTATTTATGTGTTACAATAGTAATTGTGAAGTGAACACGAGGCGGATTTTTGTTTTTGTTCCGCTAATTCGCGCCTTTAGCTCAGTTGGTTAGAGCAACCGGCTCATAACCGGTCGGTCCGGGGTTCGAGTCCCTGAAGGCGCACCAAAAAGTGCCTCTTCGAGGCAATGAAAAATGACAAATGATAAATTGTGAATGATAAATAAAACCCAAAGTCCACACAATAGGCGCTTTTTGTATTTATCATTCATCATTAACCGAAAGCGAATCATTTTTCATTTCTCTTCGTCTTCCGCAAAAAAATAACAGCGATTGCAGTAGAATAAAGTTACAAGAGGGCGAGACATGAGCAAACAAAAGGTTTCAATTCGATTTTTTGATAACACGGAAGTACGTGCCATTTGGGATGATGAGCATTCAAAATGGTGGTTTTCGGTTGTTGATATTATTGGAGTTTTAACTGATAGTAAAGACCCGCGAAAATATTGGACAGTTTTGAAAACAAGATTAAAAAATTCTGATTTTCAAACGACTACAAATTGTAGTCAGTTCAAATTAACTGCGGAAGATGGCAAAAAGCGTCTTACTGATTGTCTTTTGCAGGACGATATTGTTAAACTTGTTGAAGTCGTGCCAAGCAAAAAATCCAAAAAATTCATTGAATGGTTTACTTATAGCGATGAAACTATAGACGGTAAGAGTAAAACAAAGGCTTATGCGTTGTTTGACAGTTCGCTCATCGACACCATTGAAGTCGGCACAACGAAAGGTTTACAACAAATCCACGGCTACTTGTTTGGTGGTTTGTACGACTTTGCGGGTCAAATTCGCACGGTTAATATCGCAAAAGGCGGGTTTAGATTTGCTCCGCTCCAATTTCTAGAAAGAACATTAAACACAATTGAAAATATGCCTGAAACCTCATTTGACGACATAATCGATAAATATGTTGAAATGAATGTTGCTCATCCGTTCCGCGAGGGAAATGGACGCTCGTCTAGAATTTGGCTTGATTTGATTTTGAAAAAGAACCTCAAGCGTTGCGTTGATTGGAGCAAAATCGGCAAAAAAGAATATCTAACCGCTATGCAAGAATCCACGATGGACACAACCAGAATCAAAGGCTTATTGGAAAACGCGCTAACCGATAAAATCAACGACCGCGACGTGTTTATGAAAGGTATCGACTATTCTTATTATTATGAGGAAGAAGACGATATCGAGGATACCGGCGAATAATGTTTAATCCGTTTTGTATTGCTGCTCGATTTCCAGCAACTCTTCCGTTGAAAGATTCGCTTGCGGCTTAAAAGGCAACTCGCCGGAATTTACCACTTGCTTGATAAACATATTTATGGCAGAAGAAAACGTGAGCCCCATGCTTCGGAAGGTAATGTCCGCTTTCTTCTTGAGCGATTTGTCGATTCTAATGCTTGTGTTTACGGTATTAGTCATTGCTATCATCTCCTTATACTATCATTATACTACATATAATATGCAATGTCAATACAAAAATCAAACATGGAAAATAAATAAATATATTAGGATTATGGCTTGCAATTTTGCGGCGGATTTGTTATACTTAGCCTAATAGGGAGATGATAGGCGATGTTAGCGATTAGCAAGCGAACGCAATTAGCGGCGGAAGTGTCAAAACAAGCGGGCGTACAAATATTAGAGATACAAAAAGGTGATATGGGAACTCGCTCGAAAGGCGCGAATGATGTCCTCACAATTGCCGATACAACCAGCGAAAAAACCATAACCGACGCTATTTCTTCGGCATTCCCGAATGATGGAATAATCGCGGAAGAGGGGAGCCGCAAGCAAAGCCAAACAGGATATACATGGGTTATTGACCCGCTGGACGGCACTCTTAATTTTTCACGCAAAATCCCGCTTTACGCGGTTAGTGTTGGTTATCTAAAAGATGGCAAGCCCAAGGGTGGTGCCATGTTTATTCCGGCTGTTTCCGAGCTGTTTGTTTGCGAGCGGGGAAATGGCGCGTATTTGAATGGCGGGAAAATAAAAGTTTCAAACAATGAGCTTGCGGATTCTCTCTCAACGGCTGAATTTAATAATCGTTCCGTTGAATCTCGAAATTGGCTGAACGATATCCACAAAAACCTTATGGAAAACACTATGAACGTCGAAAAACTATTTTCGACGGTAATTTCTTTGTGTTACGTAGCTTGTGGAAGAACCGAATTGCATTGCGAATTGGAGTGCTTTTTGTGGGACATTATGCCCGCAGGATTGCTCATCGAAGAAGCCGGCGGAAAGTTTACTCAAATCGACGGAAGCCCTGTGGATTATTCACAGATGCAAAAGCAATGCGTGCTTGGCACGAACGGAATAATTCACGATAGCGCGCTGGACTTGATAAAGCCAAAACAAGCGCCACTTCGCTCTGCCGAGCAGTAGACAATCCAGCCGCAAGTTTTCCCACGATACTTTGCAAATGAGCGTAACGAATTTGAAAGCACCTAGATATTTTTTTCATTCAGATTCGTGAAATCGGCTTCAAATACGGGGATTATCAGATTTATATGATTCGGGAGTCTTTTTTTTATTTTCGATAATCTGTTATGATACAATAGAAGGGTAACAAAAAAAGAAGACAAAGCGCCTCAAAAATGATATGATGTAAGTAACCAAACAAACACATATCGGAGGGCTTTGTCTATGGATATTATAACACA
>JAISFC010000011.1 GCA_031263785.1 Clostridiales bacterium
TGGAAATGTTGCGGAAATATGAGAAAAAACAGGTAATTATGGTTGCGTGATTTTGCAGGGCTTCATGTCATGCGGAGCTTTTTTTCAAAAGTGTTACCTATCTATTGACTTTTAACAAATTTTGTTAGGACGAAAAAATAAACGTAATAATTTCGTGACAATCCCTACGGCATTCTTATTTCGTAATATTTACACCAAAACGACGCGGTTCAATGTCCGCGCCGTTTATTATTTGCATGATTTGATTTATAATTCTTAATTGGTGACCGCCAACGGAAGCGTTTGAAGTTTTTTCTGCCCGACATAACGTAATACCGTTGTATAATCCGCGGCATCGACGCCGAGATACTCATTAATATTGAAAATTGTGGTGACTCCAGCGATGTCCGCGTTGCCGACTTGTCCCTTGATTGTGTTTAAATCCGCTGTTGTTAGAGCATCTTTTTCCGCGGTGGGCAAATAGAACGCTCCCGCATATAAGTACGCTGTGCCGCCGACTGTCATCGGGATGGCTTCGTCAATTGTCCCTGTATTTACGCTTGTTCCGTCGAGATAAATGTCCGCCCAGAGATAGCTTTCTTCGCGGACCGTGCCCACAACACTTCCGCCGTTGTCGCCGAATCGCGAAAAGCGGAGCATATATTTCGGACTGGAGCCGGTGGGGTCGCTGATTTTTAGGTCATTCGCTACCGTTCTCGGAATGTTTAAGGTGTAATTGTATAATGTCGATGTCGGGTCGCCGATGGACGCCGTCATGTTCATCTCTTGCGTGTACGCCACGCTTCCCACTTGTTTGATAACGTCGCCTCCGTCGTCAACCTCATACATCTCCACTCGAATTCCCGCGTCTATTTTGTTTAGATTTGGGGTGTATCCGATTGCCGAAATAGCGGTTCTTTGCTTGCCCGTGAGCATCGCGCGCCCCTGCAAACTTATGCTATTTACGTCGCCGCTGATGGTGACGGGAGGCATGTCCTCGACGGTCACGTTTATGTAATCCTGCGTTAAAATCCCGTGTTCGCCGTCCACAAGCAGATATGCCCCGAAATCGTCCTGATTGCTGCTCAGAATTCCTAGCCCGTCAACGCCGAAGATTTGGTCTTGGTCTATGCCGTTGTCAATATTGTACTCCCCGATTGCAAAACTCGCGCTCGTAGGCACGTTTTCTTTGACTCTGTAGTGAATTCTAAAATACACATCGTCGGTTAAGGTGTGAGGTGTAAGCGGAATATCTTCCTCGACCGTCCAGCTAAGTAGGAATTTTCCTTCCGAATTAATCACGCTCAAGACCTCGCTGGATGCGTCGTAATCCCGCGCGCCGCTAAGGAATGTGCCGTTGACAAGCAGTCCCGTGAGATTTTTAGCTGCAAAATCAACGGTTTCGAGATTGGTTATCTCGATTGTGTCGTTGTCGAAAAGCATTGGAATTGCAAGCGCGTACGCTTGTCTGCCGACAGCGGTGGCATCGTCGAAAGACACGTCGATATGTCCGTCGTAGCCCGCGTTTTTAGAGAGAGAATCGGGAGTGAGAACCACCTTTACAACATCAAATATTTTAAAGCTTTTGCTCACCGTGCCGTTGTAATTTCCCATTCCGGTAATCGTCATTTTTGCCGTTCCCGCGCTGATATTATCCGAATATGACACCGTGTAATCCTCATCCTCGGTTATCTCAACCCCTTCCGGATTCGCAAACGTTTTCGCCGCCACCACCACGGACGCCTGCGTCACCGCCGCACCCGTGTACTCTCCATCAATAACGCCCGAAATCTCCGCGTCATATAGATTATTGTACTTCAAGCTATTATTTTTCGCATATGTTTCTGCCACACTGCCGTAATGGCAATTGATTACAAAAGCGGAAGGTGTGTTGAGAAATGCATTGTTGCTTATCGTCGTTACATTATCGGGTATAATAGCACTCGTTAATTTATTACAATTGAAAAACGCATAAGTGCCTATGCTTGTCACGCCTTCGGGTATCGTTAAATCTCCCGTTAAGCCACTACAATAACTAAAGGCCCATGCATATATGCTCGTCACGCTTGCCGGAATTGTAAGACTTGTAAATGCCGCGATTTTACCCGCCGGACATGCTATTAATGTGGTCAATGCCTTGTTATATAATATACCGTTAACAGAGGCGTAATTGGCATTACCGGATATTACGTTTATGTCAGTTAAACCAACTGATTGAAACACAGAATTCCCTATACTCGTCACGCTAGTGGGTATCGTTACCTCTCCCGTTAAGCCGCTACAACTCATAAATGCATAATCACCTATGCTATTCAAGTTTTCCGGCAACGTTAATTCTCCCGTGAAACCACTGCAACTGCGAAACCCAGAACCCCCTATATTCGTCACGCTCGCAGGTATTGTTAAATCACCCGTCAAGCCGCTACAACTCATAAATGCATAATTACCTATGCTATACACGCCTGCAGGTATTGTTAAATCGCCCGTTAATTTACTGCAATTGTAAAACGCATGTTCGCCTATTTCCGTCACACTTGATGGTATCGTAATACTTGTAAATACTGCGGTTTTCCCCGCCGGGCATTGTATTAATGTAGTTAATGCCTTATTATATAATATGCCGTCAACAGATACGTAACTGACATTATTGGTATCTACGTTTATATCGGTCGAACCAATGCCGTCAAATGCACATAAACCTATGTTCGTCACGCTTTCCGGTATCGTTATGTTTCCCGCCAATCCGCTGCAATTGTAAAACGCATACGTGCTTATACTCGTCACGCCGGATTCAATCGTAAGACTTTTTATAGAAGCCCCAAACGAATACCACGGCGCGATACCTAAGGCGTAATTGGTCATAGCTCCTGTTCCCGATATAGTCATATTGCCGGTTGCGCCGGTGAAAGTCCATGTGAGGGAAGCACCGCATTCACCGTTGGCGTCTTCGGCGGCGTAGGTTATTTCTGGATTTAAAAATACTCCTCCTGTGGAAAGAGAAGTAAATAAAATAATTGAAACTATTAAGCTCGTTAATTTTCTTGCAAATGAAAATCCCGGGAAGTTTGTTAAGTTAAAAAACGATATTGAGGTCTTATCCTCTCTCTCTCTCTCTCTCTCTCTCTCTCTCTAGAATAATCACGTTTTTTCATGTTACCACTCTCTTTCTTTTTAAATTTTAAATCTTATTGACTGTACTGTATCATAAAAAAACAGTCTCGTGGGATTTGTAACACAAATGTAATATAATTGTAACATAATTGTAATATTTCCTTTTAATTCCATATGCTTCTAAATGAATGAATTTCCCGCGTCTTTTAAGCGTTTCTAGTTCCAAAAATTATGGTCAGGTGTTTAAAAAAATGCACAAAAGATCCCAAACGAAAACTTCAATGAGTCATCAAGAAAATAATAACACAAAATGGAAACAAATGCAATACCCGAGCAGAATAAAAATAGAGGCTGAAAAGTATTGACTATCTATCGACTTTTAACAATCTTCTTTTTTTTAAAGAAAATTTTTTCTTTACAAAAGCCGCGCGATGTGATAAAATGCAGTTGGGTGATATTTGATGTTAATCACGAACGTGCATGTCTTGCCGATTGGCGAGCAGCGGGAAATTAAAAGCGGCTACATATTAGTTGACGGCGAGCGCATTGTCAGCGTTGGCTCCATGGAAAACGCGCCTAAATGGCAGGAAATCCTGGACGGTGAGGGGGCGTTTGCGCTTCCCGGCTTCGTCGACGCGCACAATCATCTCGGTCTGTTCGGCGTGCGCGAGCAAGACGCCAACGAGCGTAATCAGCCCGTTTCTCCGCACTTTCGTGTGATTGATTCCATAAGCGTAACCGACGAATATTGGGACGAGGCGCTTGCAGCCGGTGTGACAACCGCGGTGGTAGCCCCGGGCAGCGGCAGCGTTATTTCCGGGCAAATTGCGGCTTTTTCAACGCGCGATAAGTCCGTGCTTCGCTCACCCGTCGGCATAAAATGCTCGCTCGGCGAAAATCCCAAAAACGAAAATTTACCTCAAACTCGTATGGCGGCAGTCGCTCTGCTTCGCGAAACTCTCGCAAAAGCCGTTAAACATGCCGCAAAACGCACCGCAACCTTCGATTTCGTCATGGAGGCGCTCAAGCCCGTCGTGAACAAGAAGCTGCCGCTGCACATACACGCGCACGCGCTGGGGGATGTGCGCGCCGCGTTGCGAATCGCCGAGGAGTTTAATATAGAAATAATCCTGATTCACGCCACAGGCAGCGCCGAAATGGCAGCGGAATTGGCTGAACTGAACATTCCCGTGGTCTGCGGACCGCAAATGCTGCACCGCTCCAAAGCCGAGCTTGCGGGGCATTCCCCTGCGCTTGCGGCGATTTTGACGGCGAGCGGCGTGGTGACTGCCATCGCGACCGACCACCCCGAGACGCTAATCGGACATCTTCCATTGTCCGCGGCATTGGCGGTAAAAGAAGGAATGCCTCCCCTGGACGCGCTGGAGGCGATAACTATAAACGCGGCTAAAATAGCTGGAATTGATGATTTAGTAGGCTCATTGGCGGCGGACAAGCTTGCCGATATACTTCTGTTCGACAAATTCCCCCTCGAGCTGTATGCGACGCCTAAATGCGTAATTTCCCACGGAAAAAAGGTTGAATTATGCACCGCGTCGCAATAGACTGCGCTACGTTCGTTTCCGCGCTGAAAACCGCGGCAAACTCCTACACTCCGTCATTTTTCATTTTCACAACTGCACTTTCGGGAAGTAAATTCCCGAAAGTCCGCTCTTTTGCTGTAGGTAAAAGGGAACAGGTAATAGGGATCAGGTATTGTTGACTTGCTTACGCAATTCTTTTTATTTTATTTCAAAGATTTTCGTAAAAAAGTTCCCACGCCTGTCACCTGTTCCCCGTTCCCTTCTACTATAGGCGATAAGTAGTGTTGAATGCCACGCAATTCTTTTTGTTTTATTTCATTCAAAGATTTTCGTAAGAAAATCTTCCACACCTGTTCCCTGTGCCCTGTTACCTGTTCCCTTCTACGCCCGTTCCAATGCTTCTACAGCACTTATTGTTGTTGACTTCTTTTGTTTGTCAAAAATAAGCCAAATTCCATCGTCTGAAAGCGCATTTTTTGTCAACCATTTTCTAAATTCTTCCCTGTTTTTAAAGTTTTTTTCATTCATAGCTTATTCTCCATTTCCTGTTCTGCGT
Source organism: Clostridiales bacterium (assembly GCA_031263785.1). Classification (GTDB taxonomy): domain Bacteria; phylum Bacillota; class Clostridia; order Monoglobales; family WRBX01; genus JAISFC01. Next base: position 5,191 of record JAISFC010000011.1, read on the forward strand.
TTCGTGGGTTTTCTATCCAAAATACGAACCTACAGTTTATCGAGCGGACTCTTTATTTTCCTCAAATCTTTCTGCGCCACTTTCACGTAAATCATCGTATTGTAAAATTTCTCGTCGCAATGGACTGCGCTACGCTAGTTTTCGAGTAAACATCGCTCGAAAATTTTGTATAATTTATGTTGACATTCTTTCAATATTTTGATATAATATGTATATACTAATCAATAAGGAGCTGAAAGTCATGATTAATATCAAACCGTCTTCGGCGCTTCGCACAAGATACAACGAAATCTCTAATCTTTGCAAAACCACTCATGAGCCTGTTTTTATCACTAAAAACGGTGAAGGTGATATGGTCGTCATGGATATTTTAGACTACAATCTTTTAATCCATAAAGACGAGATAGACCAAGCCCTTGCAATGGCGCAGGAGTATCGTAAAAACGGCGGAGAATACCTCTCTATTGACGAATTTTCGCGCAGTCTGACCGAAACTATAGAAACGGCGACAAAAGAAGATGACTAAAGCGGAACGCAGGCTTTATAAGGTCGTTATAAACCCCCGAGCTTACGCGCAAATAGAGGAACGCGTTAAATTTCTTGCCCGCACAAGCATTAATGCTTCGCTCGCCCTACGCGATACATTTGTCAAAGAATTTAGCAAATTATCCTCGTACCCTTTGCGTTATCCCGCTTATAACTCGCGCTACCGCAAATTAGTGATTAAAAGCCGTTACATCGCCCTTTATTGCGTGGAACATAAGTCCGCTGATAATGATTTTGTTTATGTAGATTACATATTTGACGGACGTTCGGAAGCGCATGAAACCTACGTTAAATGAGCAGCAAACGCCTCGCCCGTTATTCCTCAACTTCTCCATCATCTTTCTTTAAAGCATAGAATTGGGGTTAATATCAATGCTTACGGACACCTTTTTCGAGGTTTTAAAATGCTCGGAAATCATCGCCAGTTTAGCGCGTATTTCAGCCGTAGCAGCGCATTTCACCAACGTGCGCCAGCGATACAGCCCCTTTATTTTGGAAATGGGCGCAGGGGCAGGCGGCACAACATTAAGACGTCCGCCCAGCATTTTTAGCGCAGTTTTGAGGGCGTTTTTTAATTCCTTATTGTCCGCGCCGGACGCCAATATCATGATTATATCGCACATCGGCGGATTTGTAAACCTCATGCGCATGGCGATTTCGCTCTCGTAGAACGCGGGATAATTATGATTTTTAGCCAGTTTTATAACAAAATGGTCGGGCTCGTACGTTTGAATCACCGCGCGTCCCGTTTTGCCGCCACGCCCCGCACGTCCGCAGACCTGCGTCAGCTGTGAAAAGGTGCGCTCAAATGCGCGGAAATCACTCACATTCAGCGATAAATCCGCCGCCATAACCCCCACTAAAGTCACATTTTCAAAGTCCAGCCCCTTGGTCACCATCTGGGTGCCGACCAAAATATCTATGCCTTTTTCCTTAAATTCCGTCAAAATCATCTCATGCGCGTTTTTAGCGCCGGTGGTGTCCATATCCATGCGAATGTAGGATGCCCCCGGGAAAAGCCGCTCAATCTCCGCCTCAAGCCGCTGCGTGCCGTCACCGAAATAGCGCACATACGGGCTGCCGCATGACGGACACACCTCCACATTTGGCTGGGAATAGTCGCAATAATGGCACAAAAGCCGCCCCAACCGCTTGTGATATGTAAGGGTCACGCTGCAATGAGGGCATTTCACCGCTTCGCCGCACGAGCGACAAGAGACAAAAGTGTGATATCCGCGGCGGTTTAGGAACAAAATCGACTGCTCGCCGCGTTCCAGATTCGCTCGCAGCTCTTTTTCCAAAAATCCGCTGAACATCGACTTATTTCCCTGCGCAAGCTGGAGCCGCATATCGACTATCTCCACGCGCGGGAGGGGGGCGGCATTATGGCGTTTTTCTATCGTGACAAGCTGATATTCGCCCTGTTGAGCCGCGTAAAAACTGCCGATTGACGGCGTCGCCGATGCCAACGCCAGCGTCGCTCCATTGCGCTCCGCGCGCCATTTCGCCACCTCGTGCGCGGTGAATTTAGGGGTATGTTCGGATTTATACGCGCCTTCCTGCTCCTCGTCGATGATGATGATTCCCAACCGCGAAAACGGCGCAAACACCGCTGAACGAGCGCCTACCGCCACGTCCACTTCGCCCCGCAAAATCCGCCGCCACTCGTCGAATCGCTCGCCGTCGGAGAGTCCGCTGTGGAGGACGCTCACCCGCTCCCCGAATCGCCCCACGAATCGCTCCACTATTTGCGGCGTTAGCGAGATTTCGGGCACCAGCACAATCGCCTGCCGCCCCTCGCCGATGACCCGCGCAATCGCCTGCAGGAATACTTCCGTTTTGCCGCTGCCCGTGACGCCGTGCAGCAAAATTGGCTTGGTTGCGGTGTTTATCGCCTCCAGCGCCGCGGATTGCTCCGATGTGAGCTTCAGCGGGTGCGTTGCGGGGAATTTCCTCACGTCGTACGCGCCGCGCCCCTCCTCCCCCTCAAAAATCTCGATAATTCCGCGCTTTGCAAGGGTCCTCGCCGCACTCGCGAACGAGCTGTTCACGGCGGAGAGGTCCGCCAGCTTCATTTGCGGGATGTTGCGCAAAATTTCAACCACGCGCGCCTGATTGACGGATAATTTCGCCTCCCCGATTTCCGCCGACGCCATCCGCACGTATTTCACAAGCTTGCTCCGCCGCGCTCCCGACGGCATTACACACGCTAAAGCTTGATGAAGCCCGCAAAAATAATGGCTGCTCATGAACCGCGCCAGCTCGATTAATTCCGGCGTTATCAGCGGCGCCGCGTCCGAAACTTTTGTTATGGATTTTAACTCGCGCGCGGGGAGGTCCTGCTCCGTGATTTCCACCACAATTCCCTCAACTGTGCGGTTTTTCGCGCCCAACGG
>JAISFC010000059.1 GCA_031263785.1 Clostridiales bacterium
ATCCTATTGCGATGTCATTTGTAATGCTAAAGAACTTTACACCTAAGCTTGCGATTATTATATAATAGCTATAAAACGCTACTTCTCCTGCTCCACCGCTTCCTAAGCTTGTTTGTAGATTGTTTAGGATCCCTGCAAGAATAGCTAAGACTATAATTTGCAACATGAGTGCGATGTTTGCGCGGAATTCCTTTGAAAGATAGTCAAATCCCCGTTGCAGTACTGTTATCGGATTAAGCGTGAAGGTTCCGTCCAGCGCAGTTCTCGTTAGATTTTCAATGCTTATGTCTCCTAATGCGTCCCTATATTCCGCAGAAGCCCTATCCAATTCTTGTTGCATTTCTTCAAAATTTATTTCACTTAACTGATCCCAAAGCTGTTTATCTTGCTCGTTTTGTTCCTGTAAAGCTAAAACACTTGACACCTGTAATATCATCAAAAACATTAGTAAAATTGCAAATTTTCTCATTAGTTCACCATTCCCACCAATAAATCCACAATTCCCATTAATATGGGTATGGATAAAAGGATAATACACACCTTTCCTGCAAAGTCAATCTTCATCGCTATTGCATTTTGCCCGCTATCATTTGCAACGCTTGATGCGAGTTGTGTAATATATGACACCCCGATTATTTTAAGAATAGTCTCTAAAAACACGTATTCTATCCCGGTTTTTGCGCACAATTCCTTTAGCATGTTTACCGCTGAAAATATCGCGGGAAATATCATGTAAAGAATCACCGCACCTGTCGCAAGCGCCGTTGCTATCGCGATTTCCGGTTTCTGCTGTTTAACTGCAATTGTAAGGAACGTCCCGATTAAGCCTATTGCAGCTATTTTAGTAATATCTATCATCATAGCCCGAAAAGCTGCTTGACGCTAGCGAATAACGTGCTTATTTGCGTCAAAACTATCATAAGCACCACAACTAATCCCGCCAGAGTGGTGAGCATTGCCTGTTCTTCCCTTTGCGCGCGAATCAATAATTGGTTTAAAATCGCAACAATAATCCCTATTCCCGCAATCTTAAAAACCAAATCTACTCCTTCCATCGCGGTCATCCTCTCCTATATCATAAGTATAACTAGCAATACACCCAGCGAAATTCCCAAAGTTCGAGACATTTTTACATATTTTGTACATTCTTCAATCGCGTCTTTTTCGCTCATTTCAAGACTCTTTCTTGCCAAACTTATATTTTTCAGCTGATCATCTAAATCCGTTCTTCCCAACAGCGTAATAAAATCATTAAATTGCTGAATGTCTGCATTTTTAAGCTGAATTTGCTTTCTATTTTTTTCTAACTCCCTGCAGAAAATCTTGCTTATTATCGTGCCACTCTTGTCTTTCAATTTGACTCCTGTTTCAAGAAAGGTTTTCCGCAATCCACATGGCATTGAAAGACTTATTTTTTTGAATATATCTCCCATGGTAATGTGCGAAAATACCATCTCACCTTCCATTATCGTCACTGCCAATTTCAGGGCTCGAAGCTCCCTGAGGCGATTGGTGTATTTCATCGCAAAGGTCATCCCCAATTTCGCGCTTGCTGCCAGAATTATTACCGCCCCAAGCAATTTTAACATGAGAAAATCCCCCTGACTTTCTGCTAAGTATCACTACTTCGCTGAACACTTCCATGCAAATATTTATACGCCGCATCACATCCTCAACGCCAAACCCATGCGCCGACGCTATCACACGAACTCCGCTGTTTGCCGCATTTCTTACTGCCCGCATGTCCTCATTACTTGCAATCTCGTCCACAACTATGACTTCCGGCGACATAGAACGCACCAACATGTCAATTCCCAAAGACTTTGGGCAAAGGTCCATGCAATCGCTGTTGACCCCTATGTCATATTGCGCTACGCCTTTATAAAACCCCGCTATTTCACCGCGTTCGTCTACAATTCCGACCTTGTAAAGGTTTCCCGCTTTACAGGCTATATCCCTTAACATAGTGGTCTTCCCGCAGTTAGGAGGCGAAATAATCAAAAGATTCTCTGGCAAGGCATTTACCTTTACAACCCCATCCGACGCCCCTTTTATTTCTTTTGCTATGCGGATATTTAGCCCCGAAACATTGCAAATGTTAGTTATAACTCCATTTCTCACTATTGCTCGCCCGCAAATTCCTACGCGATGCCCGCCTTGAAGAGTAATAAATCCTTCTTTGATTTCATCTACAAACGCATAAATTGAACTTTCGCTCATTAATTCTAATGTTTCTATGATTTCTTCAGAGGTTATATTATACGCTGACTCCAAACCGGCAAGTAGCTTCCCTTCGCGCGACAAATATCTGCGTCCAAACTGTCCTTCAACAGCCACCGGTCTATTGTTTCTCAGCCGTATTTCCTCAATTTTCTCCCATTCCGCGTCGCTTATCTTAGCTAACTGAGCTCGTACCCTCTCGGATATATTGCTCAAAACACCGCTGATAAAAGTGTTTTTCCGTTCAGGATTCCCGTTTAGCTCCACATTACTCACCTCTGTGGAATACTATTACACTTTGTCCGATTTTATTACAACGAATTTTATTTATATTTTTGTTGCTGAATGCGGTTGCCAAATAGTATTATTTATGATATAATTTTAGAAAATAGAAATTGTTTATAAAAAGCATGGGAGTAATTATGACTGAATTAATCGAAAAAAAATCAAGATTTATCGCCTTTTCGTACAAAGTCGAGAACGAAATTGAAGCGAAAATTATAATAGAAAATATTGCAAAGGAGCACAAGCGCTGCCGACATGTTGTGTACGCTTATGTAATCGGGGATATTGCGAAATACAGTGACGCGGGCGAGCCTCGCGGTACAGCCGGACTCCCTGCCATGAACGCGATCCAACGGCGGAATCTTAATAACATTTTAGTAATTATTGTTAGGTATTTCGGCGGAGTTTTGCTCGGAAAAGGTGGCTTAATACGCGCATATGGTAAAGCGGCGGGTAGAGAATTGGATTCATTAATTTGATGTTCAGCTAACATTGACTAGTTTGCTGCTTTAGGGGCTGTTAATTGCTTTAACTGTGTCGTGTAATTAGCTATCATCTCCTCAATTTTCAATTTTTGCGCAATATTTATCAAAAATTTGGCATTAGTCGGTCGCTTGCATTCGCAATTGCCGGCAGTTCCATTAGCTTTTTTAATAATCCCCCCGTTTGTATTGTTCCATGCCGCTTCAATCGCATATCTTATACTTCTCTCTACATTGCTTTGAGTTGTATTATTTTTCACCGCCACATCGGGATAAATCCTCTTAGTTATCAAGCGGAGTGCATTCGGCGATTCCAGCTCCAAAAGTAACGCGTCCGTCATAAATTTATATCCCGCGTGCTTCTCTGAAACTCCGCAACAATTCAGCATGGTCATTATGCGGAATTCAGGCGTCTTCTGCGCCTCACTTTGATATGCATTTTCAACAATCACACGCCCGTAACCAACCCGCAAATTCGCATTGTATATATCCCGGACACGGTCTATTAAGTTCTCAATTTTATACGGTTTTAGGATTATATATTCCGCTCCGCCGTCAAACGCAAGCTTAGCCGCCGATGCACGCGGATTGGATGTAATTATAATCACTGCAGGCTTCTTTTCGAGGTCCATCTTTTTGATTTTTTTCATAACCCCTAAGCCGTCCAGAATTGGTAATACCGTGTCCATAACTACGATATCCGGCATTTTTTCGGCGATTAACTTCAAGCCACTTAGACCATCATGCGCGATCCCGACCGGCTCCATATCTTTAACGCCTATTAAATGGCTTTTTATAACCGCACAGCGCTTCTTATCACTCTCAATTAAAACCAGACGTATTTTCCCTCTCACGCTCTACCTCCTATTATAAGCGTAATCTTATCATTAATGGCTAGTGTTTGGCAAGCGAAATACAAAAATAATAATACCACCGTATTAAAATAAATCCTTCCCGGCAAATACATAATATATAGTGAATTTCTTACGAATTTTAAATTTTTTTAAAAAAGGGGTTTACAAATTGAAATTTTTGTGATATTATATACATGTAGCGTCGCGGAAACTTGAAAAGACGCTCAAACATAGAATGACTATATATCGCGGGGTGGAGCAGTCCGGTAGCTCGTTGGGCTCATAACCCAAAGGTCGTAGGTTCGAATCCTGCCCCCGCAACCAAAAAGCGCCACATAAACGTGGCAATGAAGAATGAAAAGTGATAATTTGTGAATTATGAATATTCGTGAGCGAGAGTTAGCGCGCTTTTTGTATTCATCACTTATCATTCATCATTCTTCATTTTTCATTAAAGGAGATACATGAAATATAATCCTGAAGTTCACCATAGGCAAAGTATTAGGTTAAAGAATTATGATTATTCAAAAGAAGGAATGTATTTTGTAACAATATGCACGAAAAATAGAGAATGTATATTATCAAAAATTGTAGGGGCGCATGATTGCGCCCTGACAGAATTAACGGCAATAGGCAAAATCATTGAAAAAGAAATTTTAATAACGAAAGAGAAAAATAAAAACATAGAAATACATGAATATATTGTAATGCCAAATCATGTACATATGATAATAAATATTTTTGCAAATGGAGCGCAATCATGCGACGCAAACGGGGCGCAATCATGCGCAACAAACGGGGCGCAATCATGCGCCCCTACGGGTAAAACGGTCGGCGATATAATAAGAGGAATAAAATCTACGGTCAGCGCACAAATAGGGTATCCAATCTGGCAACGAAATTATTACGAACATATTATACGAAACGAAAAAGAATTATATAAAATTATCCAATATATAAAATATAACCCTATTAATTGGGAAAATGATAAGAATTATAGAAACTAATCTACTCCTTTTCTTAAATGATGAATTCGGAACAAATTTAATATTACCGGAATTACAGCGAAAATACATATGACTATTCCATATAATGTTGCCGTTATTTGTACCGCGTTCCAGGCTCCTAAGCTCCATTCAGGGTGCATTGAATGCTCATAACACACATTTCGTAAATGGATAACCATTATTATTGTGGTTATGATTATCCCGAATCCGGATATTAAAGATATTATTTTACTTTTGTTCATTTACATTCCTTCCCCGTTTTGCCGTTTTTTACAGTATTTTACACATTCTATCCATTGCTTCGATAACATCGTCTCTATCACCAAACGACGAGAGGCGGAAATATCCTTCGCCCATTTTGCCGAATCCTACGCCGGGCGTGCCCACAATCTGCGCATTTTCCAATAGAAAGTCGAAAAATGCCCAAGACGTACCCTCGCTTTTATAATCCGATTTTTTTATAACCTCATCTTCTATTTTCATCCAAATATACGGCGAATTTTGCCCCCCGACATACCATACACCCGCTTTACTTAACCCACGCGCGATAGTATGCGCATTTTCCATGTAATAATCGATGTTTTCCTTTATTTGCTCCTGCCCTTCAGGTGTGAACACCGCTTCCGCTCCGCGCTGGATAATATACGGCACACCGTTGAATTTGGTCGACTGGCGGCGCAGCCACATATTCCTTAGCCCCGTCTCAAAGGGAACAATCGTATACCCGCACCGCGTCCCCGTAAATCCCGCCGTCTTTGACAGCGAGCAAAACTCAATCGCACACTCGCGCGCGCCGTCAATCTCGTATATGCTTGTCGGCAAATCGTCACCGCCAACAAACGCCTCATACGCGCTATCAAACAGAATAATCGCACCGTGCTTGCGCGCATACGTCACCCACTCCCCAAGCTGCTCACGGGTGTACACCGCGCCCGTAGGATTGTTCGGCGAGCAAAGATAGATAATATCCGCCTTTTCGCCGCCCGGCATAGGAAGAAAATTGTTGCCCTCGCTGCCTTGCGTGTAAATAATTCTGCGCCCCGCCATCACATTAGCGTCTACATAAGCGGGATATACGGGATCCGGAATAAGCACCGTGTTACCGCCGTCAAAAATGTCAAGTATGTTGCCCAAATCGCTCTTCGCCCCGTCGCTGACAAACACATCATTCTCGCTTATTTCCACACCCTTCCGCGCATAATACCCGCACACCGCCTCACGCAAAAACGCGTACCCCTGCGAATCGCCATATCCCCGAAAAGTCGCCTTCACACCCATCTCGGCAACGGCTTTTTCCATCGCCAGAGTGACCGCCGGCGCCAACGGCAGCGTAACGTCGCCTATGCCCAAGCTTATCACCTTTTTATCGGGGTGCGCCGCCTTATACGCCCCGTGCTTTTGCGCAATGGTTGAAAACAAATAGCTCTCCGTCAGATTATTATAATTCTCATTAATCTTCATACCGTCACCACCCCTTCAAATACCGTTTCCGCCGGCCCCGTCATATAGACGGTTTCATCGGTATAATTCACAATCAAGTCCCCGCCGCGCAGGTGAACCTTGACGTCCTCGCCCTTGACGCAGTACCCATTTAAAACGCTCGCCACAACCGCCGCACACGCGCCCGTGCCGCAAGCATGAGTCTCCCCGCTCCCGCGCTCCCATACGCGCATTTTAATCGTGTGACCGTCAATCACCTGCACAAATTCCGTGTTCACGCCCTCCGGGAAGATTGCGTTATGCTCAAAACACGGACCAATTTCCTCCAAATTCAGGCTGTCAAGCCCACTCAAGCCCCTTTGCTCCGCACCGCCATTCGGCTTACCCGCCGCCGTATCCATATCGCAAAACACCACACAATGCGGGTTGCCCATGGACACACAAGTTATGCTATACATCGTGCCTTTGATGTCCGCCATGCGGTTTACAATTCGCTCGCCGTCCAATTTTACGGGAATATCACGCGGATTCAGCTCCGCCTTGCCCATGTCGACGCGCACGGTACTCACCTTCCCGGACTGGGTGTGCAAAAAAAGCTTGCGCACACCGCTGAGCGTCTCAATCTCCATCTCGGTTTTGGGGACGATTCCCTTGTCATACAGCAGCTTTCCGACGCATCTGATTCCGTTACCGCACATTTGACCCTCGCTCCCGTCGGTGTTAAATATGCGCATTTTCGCGTCCGCCGCGTCCCCGGGCAGAATTAGTATCAGCCCGTCGCTGCCGATGCCAAACCGCCTGTCAGACAGCATTACCGCCAGCGACCCCGACACATCCTCCGTCACATTCGCCTCGCTCCCCATGCAGTTGACATAGACATAATCGTTGCCACACCCCTGCATCTTCGTAAATTTCAGCTCCATTCTATCTCTCCTCATATCATTGATATCTATAAGCTCCGTGTTCTCCTCGCTGTATTTGCTAAGCAAGCTGTCCGCCAAAGCGTCCGCGGTGTCTATACTCGTAAGGCACGGAATGCCCAAAACCGCGGATTTCCTGCGTATTTTTACGTCATCATTCGCAGGGTTGCGCCCTTTTGCGCTGGTGGAAATAATATAATTCACGTTGCCTCCCATAAGCAATGTCATGGGGTTTTTATCAGGGTTTTGGTGGATTTTATCGACTTTATCCACCGTGAGCCCCGCATCTTCAAGCGCCTCCGCCGTCTTTTCCGTCGCGTATATCCTAAATCCCAAAGTGTCAAATTTCTTCGCTATATCGGCAATTTCCGCCTTGTCATCGTCACGGACGGTAATCAGCGCCCCGCCCGCCTTCTCCATCTTGTACCCCGCCGCCACAAGCCCTTTGTAAAGCGCCTCACGCAGATGCCTTCCGATGCCCAAAACCTCCCCCGTAGACTTCATTTCCGGTCCCAGCTGGGTGTCGACATTCGTGAGCTTCTCAAACGAGAACACCGGCACTTTCACCGCGACATAAGGCGGAATTTTCCCAATCCCGGGCGTCACTCCCATGTCCTCAAGCGTCTCTCCCAAGCTCGCACGCGTGGCTAAATCGCACATCTCCACGCCGGTCACCTTGCTTATATACGGCACCGTCCGCGACGCTCGGGGATTGACTTCTATAACATATATTTCGTCATCCATAATTATATACTGTATATTCACCAAGCCGCGCACGTCCAGCGCAAGGCAGATTTTGCGCGTGACATTATAGATTTTTTCGGCCATTTCATCGTCAACATGGGGCGCGGGGTAAACGGCGATGCTGTCCCCCGAATGTATGCCGGTGCGCTCTATATGCTCCATTATTCCGGGAATAAGAATCTCGCTGCCGTCGCAAATCGCGTCCACCTCAATCTCACGCCCGATAAGGTACTTGTCAATCAGCACGGGATTGTCCTGCTTCTGCCGCAGGATTATCTCCATATATTCCATTATATCCGCCTCTTCATACGCGATTATCATGTTCTGCCCGCCGAGTACGTATGAGGGGCGCATAAGCACGGGATACCCCAACGTTTCAGCCGCTTTCAACGCCTCGTCTACGTTGGTGACCGTGTAGCCTTTAGGTCGCTTGATGTTGAGGCTTTCAAGCAGCGCGTCAAACCGCTCCCTATCCTCGCAAATATCGATGCTTTCGGCGGACGTCCCGATGATTCTCACCCCGCGCTCGTGCAGCTGTTTGGTGAGCTTTATCGCCGTGCCGCCGCCAAACGCGACTATCACGCCCAGCGGCTTCTCGATGTCTACAATATCCATTACGTCCCCGATGTTGAGCGCCTCAAAATAAAGCCTGTCCGCGGTGTCAAAATCGGTAGAAACGGTTTCGGGGTTGTTGTTTATGACAACGACCTCATATCCTAAATTTTTCAGCGTCCACACGCAATGTACGCACTCGTAGTCAAACTCTATGCCCTGCCCGATTCGTATCGGACCCGACCCCAGCACGATTACACGCGGCTTTTTGGACTGTTTTATAAATTCCAACGCTTCATTTTCGCCGTCCTGACGCGGTGAGCGGTCCTTAATCGAATAAAAATATGGAGTTTGAGCGGAAAATTCCGCCGCGCAAGTATCTACCATTTTAAAAATCGTTCCGCCCTTTTCGGAAGGCACGTCGCCGTCCACGCAACGCTTGAGCTTATGTAGGAACCATGCGTCAATCATGGTGATATCGTGGATTTCTTCCACGCTCGCCCCGCGCCTCAACGCCTCGTAGACTACAAACAGTCGCTCGTCCGTGGCATCGGCAAGCTCATTTTTCAGCTCCTCCAACGTAAGCTTAGCAAGCCGCGGCAGCTCCAGCACCTTGTGGTCCTGCGCGCTCAAGCCTATTTCCGCGCCCCTCACCGCCTTAATCAACGCCGCCTCAAAGGTGTCCGCAATCGCCATCACCTCGCCCGTCGCCTTCATTTGGGTCCCCAAATTGCGGCTGGCGTAAACAAATTTATCAAACGCCCATTTGGGGAATTTCACCGCCACGTAATCCAAAGTAGGCTCAAATGCCGCGTAAGTGCTGCCCGTGACGACGTTTTTTATCTCGTCGAGCGTATACCCTAAGGCGATTTTAGTCGCTACTTTGGCTATCGGATACCCCGTCGCCTTTGACGCCAGCGCGGATGAGCGCGAAACTCGCGGATTCACCTCGATTACCGCATACTCAAACGACGACGGATTCAGCGCAAATTGGCAATTGCAGCCGCCTTCGACCTCCAGCTCGGTGATTATATCCAACGCCGCGCGGCGAAGCATCTGATACTCCTTATCCGCCAACGTGACGGCAGGCGCAATGACAATGCTGTCGCCCGTGTGAATGCCGACGGGGTCAAAATTCTCCATAGAACACACCGAAATCACGTTCCCGCGGGAATCCCTCATAACCTCAAACTCTATCTCCTTCCACCCCGCGATGGACCGCTCCACCAAAATTTGATTTATCGGCGAATTTTGCAAGCCAAGGCGCGCCCTTGTGATAAGCTCGTCCCTGTCGTGCGCAATTCCGCCGCCGGTGCCGCCAAGCGTAAAAGCCGGGCGAATTATAACGGGATAGCCTATTTCATCAGCGAATTTCAATGCCGCGTCTACGTCGTTGACCACGTCCGAAGGAACGGTCGGCTGCCCTATCTTCTCCATCGTCTCCTTAAAAAGCAGCCTGTCCTCCGCTTTATCTATCGTTTTAGGCGACGAGCTAAGCAAGCGTATTCCGTACTTTTTCAAGAACCCGTCCTTCGCAAGCTGCATGCACAGCGTCAATCCCGTCTGCCCGCCTAAGCCCGAAAGAATGCTGTCCGGGCGTTCCTTCTTGATAATCCTCTTGATGGTGCGCAGGGTAAGCGGCTCTATGTAAATCTTGTCCGCCATCGCCTTATCGGTCATTATTGTGGCGGGGTTGGAGTTGACCAACACGATTTCCACCCCGTCCTCGCGCAAAACCCTGCAGCTCTGCGTGCCCGCGTAATCAAATTCCGCCGCCTGCCCTATCACAATCGGTCCGGAGCCTATCACTAACACCTTTTTTATCTCTTTGTTCAACGGCAATGAACTTCTCCCCCAACGTTATTAATATTTTCAATAAATTTATCAAACAGATAATTCGTATCAAGCGGACCGCCGCAGGCTTCGGGATGAAACTGCACCGAAAAAATCGGCGCGTTAAGGTACTCCAACCCTTCGTTGGTGCCGTCATTGACATTCACAAAAAGCTCCCTCGCAGCGCGCATATCCACGCTCTCCCACTTCACCGCGTACCCGTGATTTTGGCTGGTTATATGTACCCTCCCCGTCGCGACATCCCTGACCGGCTGATTTGCGCCGCGATGCCCATATTTCAGCTTTTCCGTCGCAAACCCGTGCGCGAGCGCGAGCAGTTGATGCCCCAAACAAATCCCGAAAATCGGAATGCCGCTCTTGATAAGCTTCGCAAGTTCCTTGATGATTCCCACATTTTCCGACGGGTCGCCGGGACCGTTAGACAGCATTATCCCCTTAGGCTTGCTCGCCAAAATCTCCGCCGCCGTCGCGTTATGAGCGAACACATGCACACGCTCGCCGCGCTTTTCCAGCTCCCTGATTATATTCCGCTTCGCCCCAAAATCCATGAGGGCAATTGCCCCGTCTTTTATTTTCTCCCCTTTTTTAGCCGTGCCGCGCGCACTTGTCGCCTCCGCCACCGCGTTGACCACCGCGTACTTCTTTATCTCGTTTAAGTCCGCCCGCTCCGGCTTTTTTCCCATGATTTTCCCGTTCATAACCCCGTTTTCGCGTATTATCTTCGTAATCTGCCGCGTATCCACTCCGCATAGCCCCACCACGCCGCTTTTGGCTAAAAAATTGTGCAAATCACCCTCATTCCTAAAATTGGAAGGTTCTTTGCACCATTCTTTTACTATGTATCCTCTCGCTCCGATTCCGGCGCTTTCAAAATCCTCTGTAATAACGCCGTAATTGCCAATAAGCGGGAATGTCTGAATAATAAGCTGCCCGTGATAGCTGGGGTCCGTAAGCGTTTCCAAATACCCTGTAACGCCCGTCGTGAAGACAACTTCTCCGACGACCTCCCCCTTTGCTCCGAAGGATTCCCCCTCAAATATCATACCGTTTTCTAAAACAAGATACGCTTTAGACATGATTCCTCCTATAACTCATTTTTTTGGTGCGATTTAATATCACCGTTACCCTCAAAACACTTAACGCAAAACGGAAGCGCGCACCCCGCGCAGGACGCTTTCAATCCTTCGATTGATATGTACCCCAAGCTGTCGGCATTTATCTCGTCAGCGATTTTATCCACGTCTATTTTGTTCGCTATCAAATTGCTCTCCTTGCCAATATCAGTGCCAAAATGGCAAGTGTACCTAAACGGCGGCGAGGACACACGCACATGTACCTCCCTCGCGCCCGCGTTCTTCAACATCCTCACGATTCGCGCCGACGTCGTCCCCCTTACGATTGAGTCGTCCACCAGCACCACGCGCTTCCCCTGCACCTCGGACTTGAGCGGATTCAGCTTCAACCGCACCGCGCTCTCGCGCTCTATCTGCGTGGGGAATATGAAACTCCGCCCTATATAGCGGTTTTTAACGAACCCGGACACATAAGGCAAGCCGCTCTTTTCCGCGTATCCCATCGCCGCCACCAGCCCGCTGTCCGGCACGCCGCACACCACGTCCGCCTCCACGGGATACTCCTGCGCAAGCCTTTGCCCCATTTTATACCGCGCGTGGAAAACATTCAGGTTGTCTAAGGTTGAGTCGGGTCTCGAAAAATATACGTATTCAAATATGCACAATCCGCTGTCTTCAACCTTTGGGGTTATCTCTACTTGCTCGTACGTTATTTCGCCCTTTTCCGCCACTACTACCTCGCCCGGCAGGAGGTCGCGCACAAACTCAAATCCGCAGCCGTCCAACGCGCAGCTCTCCGACGCAAACGCCACCCCATACTCATTTACGCCGACGCACAACGGTCTGAATCCCGAGCCGTCGCGCACCGCAATCAGCTTCCCGTCGGACGCTATAATCACCATCGAAAACGCCCCCACAAGCTCCTGCGCCGCCTTGATCACGCCCGCTATCGGGTCCCCCGTCTTCATCGCGTACAACGCAATCAACGAGG
>JAISFC010000082.1 GCA_031263785.1 Clostridiales bacterium
GGTTACTTACATCATATCATTTTTGAGGCGCTTTGTCTTCTTTTTTTGTTACCCTTCTATTGTATCATAACAAATTAATTTTTTTTAAATAAATGATTGACAATGATATCGATTTTTGATATGATGACAGAAAGAAAAGTAAAAAAAGCGAGCGATTAAATACTCACTTAAGGTGGTTATATTATTATGAAGAAAAACATTATCAGAGCCTTTCTTTCTATTTTAGGCACCTATTGCTTAATTAGCGCAATTTACATTTTTGCGCATATTAATTTTGGCGCCCGTCCCGAAATTGTAGGTATGGGATTTAGCTCCCGTACAAATTTTTGGCGGATATTTTGGGGATTACCAACGGTAAACAGCACATATGAAGGCGTTCCTCCTATGCCATGGCTAATTATCTGTGCCGTTAAATTAGTAATCGCCGCAATATGCGCTTACATGGTTTTTAAAAGCTTCAAAATACGCAAAAAGAGATTAGAAAATAAAATATAAGTTTAATATATCTTAAAATATTTAATCACTTATAATTTCTTTGCAGCATTCCAATAATTTAAGGATTTGCGTTGCCTCTGTAGTTGTAAGTGTCCGCGCGAAATGGGTGATTCCCTGCAAAGGACGCCTGATTTTTTCATTGCCGAAAACCAGCCAATCCAAGCTTACATCCAATATTGATGCCAGCGCAACCAGCTTTTCTAAACTTATCCCCGTACGACCACGTTCAACCATCCCCAAAAAGGAAGGCGAAACGTCTATCTCCTCTGATAGTTTTTCTATTGTCAGCCGCCTAACCAATCTTTTACTTCTAATTCGGTCACCCATTGCTTTCAAACGTGAAGTTTCCATACTTAACTTATCCCCCTTCTGAGGATATTTTAGTTAAAATGACAAGGCTTTTCCAGAAACCTATGCTCCGTTTTTAACAGTATTAGTATTTGAATATAAAAAACAATTATACATTGTGCTAAAAATACGCTTAAAATCGACATTATTCGCGTTGCATTGTGCGAGAATTTTATTGATAATTTTTTTAAAAAGATTTTTAAAATTTTATGCATAAAAAAAAGATCTTACTTGAGTCTCAAATAAGTTCTTAATGAAAAATGATGAATGATGAGTGATAAATGATAAATACAAAAAGCGCCGCTGACCTTCGCTCCTGAATATTCATAATTTACAATTTATCACTTTTCATTCTTCATTGCCGCATTAATGCGGCGCTTTTTGGCGGAGAGGGTGGGATTCGAACCCACGTGCCGTTTCCGACAAACTGATTTCGAGTCAGCCCCGTTATGACCACTTCGATACCTCTCCATGTAGCACATAAACAAAATCCGATTATAGCGGGAATTTAACCCCGCTTTAAGTTTCGCCGTCGTCAGCCTTCCTGCGTTCGCGGAAAAAATCCCTCAGAATCCCACTGCATTCCTCGCCTAAAATGCCACCAATCATCTGCACCTCATGATTCATATCCTTGTTCTCACATGCCGCACCATAAATAACCCGCCTAATTCTGGCATTAACAGCCGCGCCCATACACATAGGACAAGGCTCCAACGTGACGTACAAATCGCATTCATCCAGTCTCCAATTTTTAAGCCGGCGACACGCTTTGTTAATTGCCAAAATTTCCGCGTGAGCAAGCGCGTTTTTACGGCTTTCGCGTTTGTTCATGCCCTTCGCAATCACTTTACCGTCGCGCACAATAATCGCGCCAACGGGCACCTCGCCTCGTCCCGCCGCTTTTTTGGCAAGCTGCAACGCAAGCCGCATATATGGCAAATCATCGGGATTACTCATCCTCAAATTCTTCGGTGTTATTGCCATCGTTAGAATTAAACCTTCCGCTTGAGGGAAAAGTTTGCGAGGGCGTCACCGTTGGGGAAGTCGGCTCAGGCGCATCCGAAATTTTGGGCGTATTCAACGGAGTTGCACTCGGAATGGCAGTGTCATTCTCATTCGTCGTCGTTGCGGGCGCGGAGGGCTGAGTCGTCGTGACCGGCGTGGCAACGGGCGCAACAGTGCCTTCGCCGGGCTTCGCTGTCGACAAATTCAGCGCAGTAATCGGAATAGTATACGGATTCCACTTTTCATTTATCAATTCCAACGTTTGCGTATTATTGACAAAGTAATACGACAACCCGTCATATGGACCCGACTGCCCGGGAATAGTTGCCATCGTAACTTGTTCTTCCTGTATATCGCGCATATTAGTTGCTGCCCAAACCATTTCACCAAGCGTCATATCCGTTTCGATATTATCAAACACGGCGGTAACAATCGGCACTATCTTGAAAAAATTTGCCGGTGACGCCATTTTTTTGATGACTGACGTAAGGAAGCTCTGTTGCGCTTTAATGCGCCCTAAATCGGCATCAAGGTACCCTGACCTGTACCGCACGAACCCTACCGCATTTTTACCGTTCAGCACCTGTAACCCCGTTTTAAGGTGTATATGCAGATTTTGAGCGGGGTCATCGTAATTCATATCTTGAGGCACATCAATTTCCACGCCGCCGATTATATCTATAACTTTCTCGAAGCCGTCCAGCTTAATGATAACGTGCCTGTCTACCTTAAACCCTATTAAATCAGCCACTTCTTTCTTGAGCTGCTCTATCCCGCCCGAGGCATACGCGGCATTAATCTTTTTAACCGAACGCATGGACTTCGTCATCGTGTCGCGCGGAATCGACATTAGGCTGTATTGCTTATTGGTGACGTCAATCGCCGCTACCATAATAGTGTCCGTGTTCAGCGCAATAGCGTCTTTGCCAACCAGCAGCACCGTGAAAAAATTCTGCTTGCGATTTTCGCCCGTGACTATGACGGCATTGCCCTGCTCATCAAGAATCACCTCTTCCGACGAGGTAGGCGGAACAGGTGCGTGTAGCTGTGCGAGAACTATGTAAATAGCCAACTCCACTACTATTAAAACAGGTATTAAAATACAAATGGACCGCTTAATCGTTTTATTTTTGAAAATTTTTGAAATCTTCATCCACTCACCTACTTTAGTTTAACATATATTGCCCGGCAGGTCAAGACTTTTTTACACATGCTCGCCGCCGTTGCACGAAAACACCTGCCCTGTAATAAAATCAGCCTGTGGGCTTGCGAGAAATAACGCAAGCTGTGATACATCCGACGGTACGCCCAAGCGTCCCACGGGGATTTTATCTATAATTTCGTTAATTTCCGCATCGTTAAAAACATTTAACATATCCGTCTTTATCGCGCCCGGGGCAATGGCGTTGACCCTTACTCCGCTCGCGGCTGTTTCTTTTGCCAGCGCCTTTGTGAAACCAATTAATGCCGCTTTTGCCGCAGAATAATGCACCTCACACGCTCCGCCAATTTGTCCCCATATAGAGGAAATGTTGATTATTACACCGTTTTTATTTTTAATCATTTCCGGCAACACCGCTTTTGCGCAGTTAAACGCGCCGCGGCAATGCACGGCAAACATGTCGTCCCATTCGTAAACGGACAAATCCGTAAATAATTTCTGCGCGGATATTCCCGCATTATTTACCAATACGTCAACTTTTCCGAACTCGCTCGTAACCTGCTCATACATATCCGCCACGCTGTTTTCATCTCTCACATCACACGCGACAGCAAGCCCGTTACCGCCGACAATTTTCGTCTCCGCAACAAGACTTTCGGCGTTTTCTCTGCTATTTAAATATATGATCCCGACATTCCAGCCACGCGCCGCAAAATCTCTCACGATTTGCGCCCCTATTCCACGCGAGCCACCTGTTACCAAAACTGTCATAAATTATATATAATGCTGCCTCATCAAAATGAAACCCGCATTATTTCTCCTTAGATTATAATTAGTATTCCATTGTATTAAATAAATTACGCATTTTTAGACTTAATAGCGCTGTCCATTTTCCGCTTGGCATCGCGTTCGGCAATAGACGCACGTTTGTCGTATGACTTCTTACCCCGCACGAGCGCAAGTTCCACCTTAACATAATTACCCTTTAAATATAAGGAAAGCGGAACAAGCGAGTATCCCGCCTGCGTTACCTGCCCTGTAAGCTTGCGGATTTCTGACCTATTAATAAGTAGACGGCGCGGACGCAACGGGTCATGATTGAAAATATTGCCGTTTTCATAAGGCGAAATGTGCATTTGCTTTAGGTAAATCTCGCCGCCTTCAATGCTTGCGTAGCTGTCCCTAAGATTGCTTTTACCCGCGCGTATGGATTTTACTTCCGTTCCAAAAAGCTCAATCCCCGCCTCCAAAGTTTCGTCAATAAAATAATCATACCTAGCTTTTTTATTTTGAGCTACCGCTTTTTTCGCTTGATTTCCTGCCATTTTTGCCCCACTTCATTTTCGATTTAAATTTATTTTTTGCTTTATTTCCACCTTTTTGCTCTTTTTTTGATTCATTCTTGCCGCCTGACGCGCCTTTTTTCTTCTTTTTATCTTCTTTGTCCTCAACAATTTCAAAGTCTATCTGCTGCGCTTCCTTGTTCACCCGCACCAATTTAACATGCAATCTATCACCGATTCTGAACTCCTGCCTCGTGCGTTTCCCCCGCAAAAGATAGTGAGCTTCATCATAAATATAATAATCATTACGCAAATTGCTAATTCTTATCAGCCCCTCCGCTAAGTTGTCAAGCGCAACGAACAGACCAAACGAAGTCACCGAAGTGATATAGGCATTTTCATATTCCTCTCCGATTTTGTCTTCCATATATTCGCATATTTTATAGTCATCCCACTCGCGCTCGGCGTTCATCGCCTTAATCTCAGCCTCGGAAGATTTTTTCGCCGCATCGGCAGTGAAAACCGACAGGTTCTTCTTGCGTTTATCGTCTATGCGACCGTTAAGCCAATCTTTTACGACCCTGTGGACTACTAAATCGGGATACCTTCTGATAGGCGATGTAAAATGGCAGTAATATTTAGCCGCCAAACCAAAATGCCCGAGATTTTCCTCACAATACCGCGCCTTCATGAGCGAGCGCAACATAATCGTGCTTATCGCCGTTTCGCACGATTTCCCCTTAATTTGATTGGAAAGCGTTTGAAGATACTTCGGCTTTATTTCACCTTTATCCGCGCCTAATCCACGTTGTAATTTATATCCCAGACCTCTTAGCATCACAACAAATTTTGCAATTTTATCAGCCTCGGGGCTCTCATGCACCCGATAAATCAGTGGAATTTCCAGCTTATTTATGTGGCGCGCTATTGTTTCGTTGGCAACCAGCATGAACTCCTCAATTATTTTATTGGAAATTGTTATTTCATGCTTGCCTATTTCAATCGGGACGTCATTTTCGTCCAGAACGATTTTCGGCTCGGGTATATCAAAAATCAATGAACCTCGCTTGATTCTTTTATTCTCAAGGATTTTCGCCAATTTCCTCATAAGAAAAAAATCATCAACTAAAGGCTCATATCGCTTGTGCAGCTTAGCGTCCCCGTCCAAAATTTTCGTTACATCACCATACGTCATGCGCTCGGAAGTGCGGATTATACTCTCGCAAATATTATAGTTCGCAATGCCGCCGCCTTGGTCAATCTCCATGAAAATAGTTAAAGTAAGACGGTCAACCCGTGGATTAAGGCTGCAAATGCCGTTGGAAAGCTTTTGCGGCAACATGGGAACAACCTTATTTATAAGGTAAGTACTCGTCCCGCGTTCGAGCGCCTCACGGTCAATCGGTGATTTTTCCTTCACGTAATGGCTTACATCCGCAATATGAACCCCCAGAGAGTAATTGCCGTTTTTAAGCTGTTCAATTGATATAGCATCGTCGAGGTCCTTCGCGTCATCGCCGTCAATAGTGACAATTTTTAATCGACGAAGGTCCCGCCGTTTTTTAATGTCCTTCTCAGAAATTTCATCGGGAATAAGAGCCGCCTGATTGACAACTTCTGATGGAAATTCCGCAGGAATACCATGGCTTTTTAAGAATTCGTTATAGGTCATTTACACACCCGTTCTTTATTTTAACATTAGAGCGAGAAACAAAGATGTGACAAAGAAAAGACCGGCAACAATAGATGTCCACTTGCGCATAATCGCCTCAAATGTGCCGCCTTTGTTTCTGCCAAAAAATGTTTCCGTGCTTCCGCCCGATACAGATTGGGAAAGTCCACCGGTTTTACTCTCCTGCATCATTACAACAACAATCAATATTACTGCGATGATTAAGTGAAAAACCGTCAGACCCACTCGCAACATGTTCATGCTATCAACTCCTTGATTGTATGAATCGCTTGTACACATGCAGGGCGCAAATGCTCCCGTGTTGCACAGATTCCCGCGATGTGGCAGGGGTAGAAGGATTTGAACCCTCGGCACGCGGTTTTGGAGACCGCTGCTCTACCAACTGAGCTATACCCCTTCATTTTCACAACTGCACTTTCGGAAAGTAAATTTCCGAAAGTCACGCCCTCTCGTCGGAGCAAAGTCCGTTCCGCTACATTTTGCTTTATAAAGCAAAATATACGCTCACTCCCTTGCTCGTCCTCTTCCGCAAAAGGTCACGCTACTGCGCCGCCTAAGCCCTTGTAAACGCAGACTTTTAACGGCGGCTTGCGCTACCAACCTTTTGCGGTAAAACCATTTCCATCAGATAAGCTGAAATTTTTTAGTACACGAGCGGCGTAGCCGCTATTTCTTTACACTCCTATTATACAATAAATTGGTAACAGTGTCAACATTTTTTTATTTAAAATTTTATCGGTGTAAAACGCAAATTAAATTGCCGCAAAAAACGAATTTGCGGCTTACATATTCTTTTATCATCCTGCAAATCAGTGCGCATTTGCTCCTCAACTATCTTTTACTAAAAGGATTTCCACCAAATGCTTTATCGACTTGTGCTTTCATAGCATCAAACCCCTGACGCATCCTATCCATCTCTTGACGATGATTTGCAAAACTATCGGTTACATTGCTTGCCATTCTGCTTCCCGTGATTAAAGAAGAATTAGAATTAAAAGAAGATTGCAAACGGGATTGTGATGCTTGTGGCTCTCTTTGTAACCCGCTAAAAGGGTTTATGCTTCTTATTTCATCAAGCATAGAATTAAAGCTTGCTTGTTGTGCCTTACGATTATTGGCTTCTGATACTCTTTCAAAATAAATATTTTGCTTGCTCATTTTTTGAACTGTACTTTGCATAAACGAACTATCAATTTGTGGCTGCCCACTGTTGTTATACGATAAATACCCTTGATTTTCAGGGCGGCACAATTCACGATATATTTTTTCTTTTGCGTCAGTATTTAATTCTCTCGTATTGCCATTAGACAATTCGGTAATTGTGCTTTTATGTATTTCCGTCATAATCTTATCTTTTTCATCTGATACTCTGCTATTTAATTGCCATTGTGCAGACTCTTTACTAAAACTCATATTATATTTTGCACCGACCGGGTCGCCATATCCATTTATGCGTTCAGGGTGTTGTTCAATAGTAAAAGCGCCATCGATATGACGATACATATCACCACTTTGCAAATCTCTATTAAGCTTTCTTTCAGCCGCAAGCGGCAATTGCCTCTTGAAAGAAGAAGAATTTAAAAAGTCTATTATCTCATTTTCCGCAATATCGTTTGCTTGTTCAATAAATTCACGCATTTTGTCTGAGCCCTGAAGTTCTGCGCTTATTTCCTTTGAACTTTGATTATAACCCGTGTAATCGACAAACTCCATAATGACCACTCCTTTTGTTTATTTATTTTCTTTAAACATCCTTAATAATTGCATAGTTGATTTCGCGTTAGCAAACATTGCTTTTAATTTTTCATCATTAGCTTCCATAATTGCAGTAATCCCGTCTTTTTCTTCTTGGGTGTCACACATATAATCTCGTTTAAGTGAGAATATTAAAGCAATAGCTTCTTTGGATAATCCTTGCTTATCTAAATCTTTATCCTCATCAACAATTGGAGTATAAGTTTTATCCCTGCCGGCTTCAATATCTGCGAATACATCTTTAGGAATAAGAGAAATATACCGTTCACCCAACTTTTCAAGGACAGCATAAGTTTCGGACAATACCTTTGTAATATCCATAGAAATTACTCCTTTTCGCAAAAATACAAAACATACCCATATATATTTATTATAAACTCATTTTGGGTAAAAGTCAAGTCAAATTTTGTTTAAAACGTTAAGATTTTGTAAAGATTTATCAAAAAAATGACATTTCGCTTTAAAGTGTCATACCAAAATTAAAAAACGTCTGTATTTTACAGATGTTTTAGCAATGATATTTTTATTGTTCCGCTCCTATTCTTAATGAAAAATGATAAATGAGTCGCCTTTGGCTAATGATGAATGATGAATACAAAAAGCGCCTATTGTGCGGACTTTGAGGTTTTATTTATCATTCGCAATTTACTATTCGACATTCTTTATTGCCTCAAAGAGGCACTTTTTGGTGCGGTCGGCGGGATTTGAACCCGCACAAGGTCTCCCTCACTAGCCCCTCAAGCTAGCGTGTCTGCCGTTCCACCACGACCGCTCATCCAAAATATTGAGATTTCACATACTCTAAACGCAAACCTTTGAATGAATTAAAGTTTCGGTATCAACTAGCCAGCCTCGAAGGAGGTCATTTCCGTTATCGCAAGCGCAATTTAAAACAAGCGTCTCACCTATTTTAGACTCTCCGAAGCTCTCATGTACATGCCCGCAAAGCCATATTTTAGGCGCATTTTTCGTAATCCAATCAGCTATCGAATGGCTTCCGACATTGGCTCCGCTCGGCACCTTGTCCACAGCCCCGAACGGCGGGTTATGCGCCACGATAATCTTCCCGCAGCAATCACCTAAACCCTGCAAATCAGCGTGCATTTGCTCCTCGTCAACTTCCCTGTGGGTACCGAACGGCGTCTTGAGAATGCTCTCAAACGGCACAAAAGATTCGCCGGCTATCTCTTCCTCCGCGTTCAAATAAAACTTGCCGTTAGGCGTGAATCCGTCGATGTTCCCGCGAACGAATCTGCACTCGATACCCAAACCCTGAAAAACATCCCTAAGATTGGCAATATCACGCTGCTGCCCCGCAATGTCGCCGAGCCTCGCCCCTGCATCTCCGCAGAACACGATAAGCTCAACGCCAAGCAATTCATTTGCTATTGACGCCCGCAGCTTATTCATTATTTCAATATTTCCGTGAATGTCCGAAGTTGCAAAAATCTTCATTTACAGCACTCCTTATTTTTTACTGCCGCTCTCAGGCGCACTTGCGTTAAACAACTCTTCAAATTCTTCAGCATCTATTTTCTCGGTTTCCAAAAGACGCTCCGCAACAGCGTTTAGTTTTTGTCGATTTTCCGTTAATAGCTGCACGCATTTTACGTACGAACCGTCAATTAACCGCTTAACCTCCGCATCAATTTCGGTCGCAACATTCTCGCTGTAATTTTGCGTTTGCGTCAATCCGCGCCCTAAGAAAACTTCCGCGTTCTCATCGTGATAAGCGATATTCCCTATTTTGTCGCTCATTCCGTACTTCGTCACCATGTCACGCGCAATCTTGGTAGCCCGCTGAATGTCATTGCTCGCCCCCGTAGAAATGTCGTCCATCACAATTTTTTCCGCTGCCCGTCCGCCTAAAAGCACGGTGATGTTATCCTCCATCTCACTTTTGGACGTGTACCATTTATCGTCCTTAGGGAGCGACAAGGTGTAACCGCCTGCCATTCCGCGCGGTATAATCGAGATTTGATGGACGGGGTGAGCCGTGGGCATAAGGCGCGTTATAACAGCGTGACCCGCCTCGTGGTACGCCGTGAGCTTCCGCTCCTTATCGGTGATAACACGCGCTTTTTTCTCGGGACCCGCAATCACCTTGATAATAGAATCCTCAAAATCCTGCATGTGAATTTTGCGCTTATCCCTGCGCGCCGCCAATAATGCCGCTTCGTTTGTGAGATTTTCCAAATCAGCTCCCGAAAATCCCGTAGTGGTTTTAGCGAGCACCTTTAAATCCACATCGGGCGCAAGCGGTTTCTTCGCCGTGTGAACCTCCAAAATCTTCTCACGCCCCAGCACGTCCGGGATTGCCACGGTCACCTGACGGTCAAAACGTCCGGGACGCAATAATGCGGGATCCAAAATGTCGGGACGGTTAGTTGCCGCAATAATTATAACGCCTTGATTAGCGGCAAATCCGTCCATTTCAACCAATAATTGATTCAACGTCTGCTCGCGCTCATCGTGTCCTCCGCCCATACCCGCGCCGCGATGCCGTCCCACCGCGTCAATCTCGTCAATGAAAATTATGGACGGCGCTTGCTTTTTCGCCTGCTCAAAAAGGTCGCGCACACGCGAAGCGCCCACACCTACAAACATCTCGACAAAATCCGAGCCGCTTATGCTGAAAAACGGCACAATAGCCTCCCCTGCAACGGCTTTTGCCAGCAAGGTTTTCCCCGTCCCGGGAGGTCCGACTAACAGCACACCGCGAGGTATCCTTGCCCCTAATTCCATGAATTTTTTGGGAAATTTCAGGAATTCGACGACTTCTTCAAGCTCTTCCTTCACCTCGTCGGCGCCCGCAACGTCCTTAAATGTAACGCTTTTCTTCTCTTTTTCAGCCATTTTCGCGCGGGATTTCCCGAATGAGGTATTTTTCCCGCCGCCCTGCATCCGCATCATGAACACCCAAAATGCTATCAAAAACCCTATTGTGAACAGGCTCGGAAGCACCGAAAACCACCACGGCGCCGTAGTTTGAGACGAGCTTACTTTTAGCGTACCTTCTTCCATTTGTTTGCGCACATCATCGCCTAAATCATTGTAAAAAGTCTCCAAACTGGGTATGCTTACGGTAAATTTTACATCGCCCGCCAATAACGCCGTCGCTTGTGTGTCCGACAAAACAAGCTCGCGCACTTGCTTATTTTTCACCATTTTATATAGGTCCGTATAGGTTTGCGGCGGACCTCCCGTTGAGTTAAGAAGCGTCATTATCACAAGCGCTATAACGAAAAATATTACATAAAATCCTATTCCAACACCGCGTTTTCTCCCATTGTTATTATTAGCCAAGAATTATCCTCCTTAAAGTTGAACCGCAAGACGCAAATCCCCTTTGCCCCGTCGATGGACGGAGGCTGCGCAACCAACATTTTTATTATACGTTCATTCTAACATATTTCATCAAAAAATTCAAGTAGAAATTTTCACACTGACGCTGATACCGTCCGCAAGCGGCAAAATAGTGGTGGAGAGAGACGGATTATCCGAAATTTCCGCCAGGAAACGCCTAAGGTTCGTGACAATTGTACGTTGCTTATGCGCAGGATATTCCCCCGACGCAACTTCCCCTTTGTACAGCACATTATCGCAGACAATAATCCCGCGGGGAGCGCACAGGCGAATCAAATCGTCCAGCATGTAAATATATTGCCCCTTAGCGGCGTCTACGAAGATAAATTCAAACGCGGACGAAGGCATTTGGGCAATAACTTCCCGAGCATCGCCCCGAATAATGCGTATGCCATTTGAATTGTCGCCGGCTTCACGATAGCGCTTTTGAAAATTATTATGCGCAATATTTGCGATATCAACATCTTTTTCTATAGTGACAATTTTAGCACTGCAAACCGAACGGAACACAAGCGCGGAATATCCTATCGCCGTCCCGATTTCCAAAATATTCGCGGGTTGGGTAATCGTCAGCAAAGTACGCAAAAACTGCTCAGTTTCGGGCGCAATGATAGGCACGAACTTATCAGCCGCATATTCCGACATTTCTGCAAGCGTCGCGTTTGTGTGACATTGAGGAAGCAATCCGCGCAGAAAATCATTAGTATCGCTCATATGCCGCTCTACGCGCAAAGCAGGACAATCCCGCTTTCAATCAACGCTTTCGTGAGCGCCGCGGATTTGCCAAGCGCAATAAGCTCGCACAATTTTTGCATACACAAAATTATTTTCTCATTTGTAAATTTTTCCGCTTGCTGCTGAAGCTTTTTAACAACCTCCGCCGGACGTTCTATTATATCAGAGGGGTCGGACAAATTTTTGCACACTGCCAAATCGCGAAAATGCTCTAACAGTTGATTGGCAAAACTCGCCGCGTCACCGCTTTTATTTATGATTTCGTTAGAAAGCGTCAATGCGTCGCCAATGGAATTTTCAGCAATCGCGTATACGAGTTCAATGTATTTTTCAGGCGAAGGCACACCCAATATTTCACGTGTTATAGCCGTAGTAATATTCCCCTCAGACGCGCTTTTAACGGATTCCAACATAGAAATAGCGTCCCTCATTGCTCCGTCGGAAAGAACGGCAATCAAATTCGAGGCGTCCTTTTCAATGGAAAACCCTTCCTGCTTAGCTATTTTTTCCAAGTTAGCCACAATGTCACTGCCCGATAATCGACGAAAGTCAAAACGTTGACAACGCGATTGTATCGTCGCGGGCACCTTATTCGCCTCGGTCGTAGCCAGTATGAAAATGGCATGAGCAGGCGGTTCCTCAAGGGTTTTCAGCAGCGCGTTAAAAGCCGACGACGTCATCATATGAACCTCATCAATTATATACACGCGAAATTTTACGGCAGACGGGACAAAAGATACCTCATTGCGCAGCTCACGAACATGGTCAACTCCGTTGTTGGACGCCGCGTCGATCTCCAGAACATCCATGACAGAGCCGGAAAGCAACCCCCGGCAAGCGTCGCACTCATTACAAGGGTCGCCATTTTCCCTGAGTTTCAAACAGTTTACAGCGCGAGCAAAAATTTTAGCGACAGACGTCTTGCCCGTGCCGCGCGTCCCGCAAAAAAGATACGCGTGTCCTATTTTGTTAGTCAGTACCTCCTGCGCGAGCGTGTCCGTTATGTGTTTCTGCCCTATGACCTCCGTGAAAGTTTTCGGACGATATTTACGATATAACGTTACAGAATTCAATATATCACCCTTTTCGTGGTTCTATTAACCGCGTGATTATCACAATAACCGCACCTGCCTGCCTTCGAGCGCATTTCCCCTGAGACGACGCGGGACTCAGCTAGGTTCAGCGCCTTCGCGCGCCCAGACGAAAATTTGCTTATCGCTGCTGCGTTCCCGCTCTGACGAGGTTCACAAACTCACTGCCGCACGAAACCGAACTTTCAAACACCTTATCGTCGCATCGTACATCAAGAAAAGATGCACCCTCAGGCAAGTTTATCGCTCTCCCTATGGCGGATGTCGGGAGTGACAAGGCACCGCCAGCGCCCCAGCGTGGTACGATAATTTGATTATAACATGCACTATCCTAAAATGCAAGAAAAATTTTTATGAATACGACTTTTAAAATATTATGTTATGATACAATAGAAGGGTAACAAAAAAAGAAGACAAAGCGCCTCAAAAATGATATGATGTAAGTAACCAAACAAACACATATCGGAGGGCTTTGTCTATGGATATTATAACACA
>JAISFC010000074.1 GCA_031263785.1 Clostridiales bacterium
CCCCGCGTTGTAATTCGTAGTTTCCGCCGTGTTACCTCGAACTTGATATCGTCCAGCACTCGTCGGCACCGCCGAATCCCACAAATCTAGCCCATATCCTGTATACTCATATGTCACCGCCGCTCCGCTCACATTCGTCTCTACTACCGCCTCGGGCAATGGCGTGCCGTACGTCGTCCCCTCCTGCGTGATTATTAGCTCCGATTCCGCACGATTCACAGTGAAATTCACCGTCGCGGTCGAGGTCGTCGTGAGTCCGCCGCTGTATGATACCGTTATCGTCGCGCTGTACGGTCCCGCATTAAGCCCGTCTTTCGGCTGTACCGTCCACGTGTCTATGCTGCTTCCTCCGGCTATCGTCGCCCCGCTGCCTCCTATCTCAAACGCGCTCACATCCCCTCCCGTCAATGTTACGCTGCTTACCGTCGCCGTGGTTTCGTCGCTGTTCGCGATGGTTATTCCCTGCGCCGCCGGCTGACTGTAGCCGAATGCCACCTCGTCGAACGTTGGCGCCGTAGCCGCCAGTGTCAATAAATGCGCCATGATTCCCACTGTTCCGCCGGTATTTTCCCAATACGGCAAGGTTGACGTGCCATCGGAATATCCTGCGGCAATATATCTGCCATCGGTGATTTCAGCTACAGCTTTGAAATAGTCGGAGCCCGCGCCGCCGATGTTCCTGACTGCCAAAATGTTGCCGTCTACGCCATATTTTACTACGATTGCATCGTAAGAGCCTTTGTTGCCCCAGCCGATCGCATTTGTGCTGTTTGAGTAGCCTACGGCTGTGTAGTTGCCGTCCGCCATTTCGGTCACGCCATAGAAGCAGTCATAATTCGTGCCGCCAGCGTTTCGCGTCCACTCAATATCGCCGTTTGCGTCATATTTCACTATGATTGCGTCAGCGTAACTTGCGTTGCCGGTATGCCCCCATTCCGCCGCATCCGTGCTATATGAGTATCCCACAGCTGCTACTCCGCCGTCTGCCGTTGCCGTCGCTCCACGGAACTCGTCTATCTCTGTACCACCGGCATTGTGTGCCCATTTAATATTGCCATTTGCGTCGTATTTTACTATGATCGCATCCTCCCAAGTGCCTCCATTATGTCCCCATATATCCGGAGCTACACCCCTAGAACCTCCCACCGCAACAGATCCTCCGTCCGTTGTTGTAACCACGTGATAGAACCAGTCAAAAGCCGTTCCGCCGACGTTATGCAACCATTCAATATTGCCGTTGGCATTATATTTTACTATAATTGCGTCGTAGTTTCCATTATTTTCCCATTCCGCCGCATCTGTACTGCCTGAGTATCCCACGGCGATTGCTCCGCCATCTGCCGTTGCCGTTACGCCATAGAACTCGTCCACGTATGACCCGCCAGCGTTGTGCGCCCACTCAACTTCGCCGTTAGCGTCATATTTCACTATTATTGCGTCGGCATAACGAATCGTTCCATTATGTCCCCATTCAGATGCATCTGTGCTATAGGAATGCCCTACGGCAACGAAACCGCCATCAGATGTTTCAGCTGCATCTTCAAAACCATCGTCGTTTTCTCCGCCGGCATTTCGCGCCCATTCTACGTTGTCATTAGCGTCGTATTTGACGATAACGGCATCATTGGTAGAGCTTGCGTCATCGGGCTTGTGGTTTCCATAACCTAAAGCCGCGGATTCTTTATTTGCTCGTCCCGCTACGGCATATCCCCCGTCGGACGTGTTAATTATAGACTCATAATATTCATTCAGAGAAAAAAATTCGGGTTCAATTTCATTAAGTTTTTCGATAATACCCACATCACCTCCGGAAATGTATTTTTCTCCTACTGAAATAATATCTCCGTCGGTGGTTTCCGTTACTCCATAGAAGTATGTAGCATTAGTTACGCCAACTCGTTTTGCCCATACCGCCTTCCCTGCGGCATCATATTTCACCGCTACGGATTCAGAGACAGGGAATGTGTTTAAATGCTTCCAAAAGGGAAGCTGTGATGGAGAATCGCTCTTCCCTACAGCAATAAGTCCTCCATCAAATGTTTCCAGAACATCATAGAATTGTTCACCACTTTCACCAAGCTGAACAAGGGGCGTTCCGCCGGCATTCCGTGCCCATTCAATCTCGCCGCTTGAGTCATATTTTACTATAATTGCATCACTATAACCATTGTTTCCCCATTCCGACGCATCTGTACTAGATGACTCTCCCACGGCTGCTGCTCCACCGTCTGCCGTTGCTGTCACGCTGTAGAAATAGTCAAAAAACGTTCCTCCAGCGTTATGCGCCCATTCAAGGTCGCCGTTTATATCGTATTTCACTATGATGGCATCGGCGTAGGTGTCCGTTCCATTATGTCCCCATTCAGTCGCGTTTGTACTTTGTGAGTAACCTACCGCAATAAATCCACCGTCCGCCGCTGCTGTTACTCCACGGAAATAGTCGTAACTCGTTCCGCCCGCGTTGCGCGCCCATTCAATATCGCCGTTGGCGTCATATTTCACTATGATTGCGTCAGGACCGCCATTGTTTCCCCATTCAGACGCATTTGCGCCTTGTGAGTAACCTACCGCAACAAATCCACCGTCCATAGTCGCCGTTACTCCACGGAAATAGTCGTTACTCGTTCCTCCTGTGTTGCGCGACCATTCAATATCGCCGTTGGCGTCGTATTTCATTATAATTGCGTCGTAAGCACCATTGTTGCCCCATTCAGGCGCATTTGCGCTCGCTGAATACCCCACGGCGACTACTCCACCATCTGCCGTTGACGTTACTCCGGTGAAATAGTCATAACTCGTTCCCCCCGCGTTGTGTGACCATTCTACATTGTCATCGGCATCATATTTGATAATAATGGCATCCGTGTTATAGCTTGCATATTCACCATTGTTTCCATAGCCCAAAGAAGCTGACTCTCTATTAGCCTCGCCCACAACAGCATATCCGCCGTCAGACGTGGCGACAGTAGACCGAA
Source organism: Clostridiales bacterium (assembly GCA_031263785.1). GTDB lineage: Bacteria > Bacillota > Clostridia > Monoglobales > WRBX01 > JAISFC01. The sequence goes on from JAISFC010000074.1 coordinate 2,976, forward strand.
AATATTCAAACGGTGACGGTAGCGGGGTGGGGTCAATTTCATCCATGCTTACGATAATACCCACATCGCCACCGGCGTTTGTCCATTTCTTTGCATCTGTGCTTTGAGAGTACCCAACGGCTATTATTTTGCCATCGCTCATTTCAGCAACATCGTAAAAGTAGTCATTAGTCGTTCCTCCCACATTACGCGCAAATACAGTCTTACCGTCGGTAGTGTATTTGACTGCGATTGCGTCAGCGTAGCTGTTGCCGGTATGTCCCCATATAGGTATCGCTGACGTGTAACTGGAAGACGACCCCACAGTTGCTATTCCACCGTCTGTTGTCGCTGTTACTCCATAGAAATAGTCACTACTCGACCCGCCGGCATTTCGCGCCCACTCAATATCGCCGTTTGCCGCATACTTCACTATGATTGCGTCGGTACTGCCGTTATTTCCCCATTCAGGCGCGGTTGTGCTACCCGAATATCCTACGGCTGCTATTCCGCCATCTTCCATCGTCGCAACCCCTCTGAAATAGTCCGTACTCGTTCCGCCCTCGTTATGTGCCCATTCAAGGTCGCCGTTTGCGTCGTATTTCACTATGATTGCATCTTCATAACTACTAGTTCCGTTATGTCCCCATTCTGCCGCGTCTGTGCTTTGTGAATAGCCTACAGCGGCTACCCCACCGTCCGCTGTAGCAGTTACTCCATAGAAATAGTCATCAAGCGTTCCGCCGACGTTATTCGCCCATTCAAGGTCGCCGTTTGCGTCATATTTCACTATGATTGCGTCATAATAACTACTGCCGGTATGTCCCCAAGCGGACGCATTTGTACTCCGCGACGCCCCAGCCGCTACTACTCCGCCATCTGCCGTTGCCGTCACCCCATAGAAATAGTCGTCACTCCCTCCTCCGACATTATGCGACCACTCAATATCTCCGGTTCCATCATATTTCACTATGATTGCGTCGTAGCTTCCTATCCTTCCCCATTCCGCTGCGTTTGTGCTAGATGAGTACCCAACTGCTATTACTCCGCCGTCTGTCGTTTCCGTTGCGCCATAGAAATAATCAGCAGAGGATCCGCCGGCGTTATGCACCCATTCTATTTCGTTATTGGTAGCATACTTAATAATGACGGCGTCATAGTTGCCGTTATTTCCGTAGCCTAGCTCGGTTGAAGCAAAATCCGCATATCCCGCAACGACATGTCCGCCATCGCTTGTGTCCGTGATTGCTTCGTAATGCGCGTGCGGCGTGGCAGTTGGTATCGGGGTTGGCGTGGGGGTTGGCGGTGGGTCGTCAAAATATTCCAAAGCTACAGCTGCTTTAATTCCTATTCTATCGTATTTGTCGGGTTTTTCCCAATACGGCGTTGCCGAACCTTCTGAGTAACCTACAGCAATGCATCTGCCATCGGCAACTTCCGCTACAGCGTAGAAATAGTCATTTTCCGCTCCGCCAACATTCTTAGCCAACGGTAAAATATTGCCGTCTGCATCTCCTTTCACCATAATTCCATCGCTTTTTCCATTATTTCTCCAGAACGGCGATGTAGATGTACTGCTTGAACGCCCCACAGCAACGTAACCGCCGTCTATAGTCGCAATTATACTCTCAAAATAAGCTGAACTTATGCTTTTTCCCCACGCAATTGTTCCACTTATATCGTATTTCACTATATTTCCTTGTCTCGCAAGGATTACGCTACCATCAGTCATTGCAGTTACGTCATTGAAGGAGATAGTACCCTGACTAGTACCAGCATTATCCGCCCATTGCGCTATGCCATCCTTATCGTATTTCACTATGATTCCATTGGCAAATGAACTGCCTGAAAAGCCCCAGTCAGGCGCATTTGTGCTGTATGATTCTCCCATAACTACGTAGCCGCCATCGCTTGTTTCCGTAACGTTATCGAAAGAGTCGTTACCTGTCCCACCAGCATTTAGCGCCCATTCCATATCCCCATTTGTGTTGTATTTCACCAAAATTGCGTCCCTAGTGCCATTGTTTCCCCATTCGGACGCATCCACGCTCTCTGAGTCTCCCGTGACAACAACTCCGCCATCCGTCGTTGCCGTTACTCCATTGAAATGGTCGTTCTTTGTCCCACCGGCATTCCGTGCCCACTCAACATTGCCGTCTGTATCGTATTTCACTATGATTGCGTCAGGAATATTGCTGCTCCCATTATGTCCCCATTCAGGCAGCTTAGATAATCCATCTGAGTACCCCACTGCTACTATACCGCCATCAGCCGTTTCCGTTACCCCATAGAAATAGTCGTCATATCCACCCCCGGCATTATGTGCCCATTCAACATTATCATTGGCATCGTATTTTATGATAATTGCATCCGTACCAATACCTGCCGTGTCGTCATTACTGCTTCCATATCCCAAAGAAGCTGACGATGTATTCGCGTATCCCACGATAGCGTATCCACCGTCAGATGTTGCGGTAATGTCGGCATAATGTTCACGCGGCGTTGGCGTTGGCTGACTTGCTAATTCATCCGGAAGGTCGTCAAGATTTATTATTATGCCCACTGTACCTCCGGGATTGTCCCAATATGGTGAAGCGGATGTACTGGTCGTATAACCTACAACAATAACATCACCATCCGTCGTCTCAACCGCCTCACGGAAGTAGTCCCTAGCCGATCCTTCAGCACGCCGTGCATACACCGTTGTTCCATCAGCCGCGTACTTAACGGCAATTGCATCTTCACTAATAAGGCTATTGTAATATCTCCAAAATGGCATATCAGAGTCGTGCGTTGCACTCCCCGCAGCTATATATCCGCCATCAGTCGTTTCAACTACTCCATAGTAATAATCATCATTATTTCCTCCTGCATTGTGCGCCCATTCGACGTCGCCGTCTGCGTCATATTTTGCTATGATTGCATCGTAGGTACTGTCCATGCTACTCCAACCATAGGTATGTTCCCATTCGGGCAATGAAGATGCACCACTTGAATAGCCCACAGCCGCATAGCCGCCATTGCTCGACGCGGTTATTCCTTCAAAGAAGTCGTCGCTCGCACCGCCCGCGTTTCGCGTCCACTCAATGCTGCCGTTTGCCGCGTATTGCACCAGAATCGCGTCGGACCCGCCATTGTTGCTCCATTCCGCCGCATCCGCACTATATGAGCTACCCGCCGCTGTCACGCCACCGTTCGTCGCTGCCGCCACTCCGCGGAAATCGTCATTCTGCGTCCCGCCCGCGTTGTGCGCCCATTCCACGTCGCCGTCCGGGTCGTACTTCACTATGATTGCATCGGCGTAGGTGTCCGTGCCGGTGTGTCCCCATTCGGACGCATCCATGCTAAATGAATGCCCCACCGCCGCGTAGCCGCCATCCGTCGTTTCAGCCACGCCATAGAAGTAGTCGTTGTGAGTGCCGCCGATGTTGTGCGCCCATTCGAGGTCGCCGTTGGTATCGTACTTCGCGATGATTGCATCGGCATGGAAAATAGTGCCGAAATGCCCCCAATCAGGCGCATCCGTGCTATTCGAGTAGCCCACGGTTATGTAGCCACCGTCGGTCGTCGCGGTCACGCCGTAGAAATAATCGCCGCCCGTGCCCCCTGCGTTGTGCGACCATTCGACGTCGTCCGCGGAATCGTATTTGATGATGATTGCGTCGATGCCGCCATTGTTGCCGTAGCCCAGCGGGGAAGCCGTTTTATCGGACTCGCCGACCACGACATAGCCACCGTCGGCAGACGCGGCTGTACTATAGAAATATTCGTAGGGCGTGGGGGTGGGGTCGGACGCGATGGACATGGCGTCATCCTCAAGCGCGAGGAAAGCCTCCATATCAGCGGGATACTCGCCTTTTGACGGCGCCGGCATAGCCTCGGGCGGCTCGTCTTCAACAGGCGGCGGAGTGTCGATTGCATCGTCGGACGGCAGCAGAATGAACTCGGTAGCCTCTTCTTCGGCGATTTCCTCGTCCTCCACCGTTTCGTCCTCATCTTCGGCTTGCTCACCGTCAGCTTCCGGCAATACATCTAATAAGTCAAACTCCTCCTCCGGCGTATCGAGCGACGATTCCAGCTCGAGCTCGGCACGAACCATCTCTCCGCCCAATTGCCCCGCAGGCAGAATGTTCCCGCACACAGAAAAAAGCATAGTAATAACTAATACTAAGCTCAAAATTTTGCAGTTGTAAATGCCATCGAAAATCGCGCCGGAGTTAATTTCCCGACGGGTTTTTAGTGTTCCTGTTCTCTCTCTCTCTCTCTCTCTCTCTCTCTCTCTCTCTCTCTCTCTAGAATAATCACGTTTTTTCATGTTTCATCTTCCCTTCGTTTTAATTTTCCGCAGCATACCGTGCGTACTTTTCTTTGCCACGGATATATTCCATAGGAAAATTTTGACATATTTCCCCACATTTATATTATACTGCTTCGCAGCCCCGCAGTCAATATCAAAATGTAGCTGTTATGTTAAGATTGTGTAAAGACGACATAAGAAAAACGCTCAAAATATAAATTAAGCGCAGTTTTACGCGTGTTTTGTCGTTTTTTAAATTAGACGATTTTATATCCAGCGGTCTTTAACCGCCAAACCCTTTTTATTTGTCACGTTTGGCTGTTTTTTTAATTAATAAAATGCGGGTCAAGAAAATTTTTTATATAAAAGTCGTAATTGGGGAAATAATCTGCAAAGATATTGACAAATGTCTTTGATTTATATATAATAGGACACAGTTAGACTGAACTGACCCCAAGAAGTTAGATAAAGACTTAAGCAGCGATGGAATGAGTTCTGTATTTCACGACACTTGCTTCAATTTCTGAGAGAAGGATGTCTGCTCACAGGGTTTGTAAACAATGACGATTTAGAGCAAGCGAAGTTGACAAATGGATTCAAGCAGAAAAGGCGAAAAGGTGAGTTATGCAATATATTATTTTAATTGTCATTGCCATATTTTTGTTTGCTACTCCGGTTGGATGGTTTATTTTAGCGTGCATAATAATTGGAGTAATCATAGCCTGTATTGTTAAGAAGACAACCGTTAACACTGCTTTTGATAACACAAATGTAAATGAATCTAACAATCTAAACACTATCCAGCCTGTTTCTAATCCTAAAGAGGGGGAAATCATGCAAAGTGGTCTAGAAAATTTGAGTGTTCAGCTTGATTATGCGCCAAATACCAATAAAAAAACTCAATCCGACTTTGAGTTCCATTTAGTAGAGCAAACAATAAATAAGCGACAGGAACTAAACTTTACAAATAGTATATACACCCCGGAAAAACTCAGCATAAGCGAGCCAACCGATACAAATTATAATACACCAACTCCGTATGAAAAGTTTAAACAAATGAGAACTTTAATACATAATATATATAACGGTTACTATAGTTTTAGTTATTATGCAGCCGATAGTGAAGGGTTTGTTAAACAAGCAAAATTTATGGAAAAATTTGAAGATAATTATAAAGATATAAAAGATTTTGAACAATATTCCCCTACCTACGCGAATATGGACGATGCTCAATTGAGAACATATTTTACTTGGCGAACAAAAGTTCGCAACGGGAATGTTGAAAATGTTAGTTTATCATATGCTTATGTCTATATATATGAACTAATAAATAATATCGGCGTTTCAAAAAACGAAGATGGTCTGGAAAAATTAATAAATTTTTGGGTAGAATTTAGAAAATACAACGCGCATCTCGATAGATATTTACCTTCATGGTGTATGGATTATTTTGTTGTCTATAACGATAATTTAGAAAATGATTTTAGTTATTACGCAAACCTATTTCCGATTGCTTTTACATCAAAAAAAGAAATGATTGACCAAATGAAAGATGGAAAATGGTCATTAGACTTTATCGAAACAGCTTCTTCGCACAAAATTTCGAAAACGGCATTTTATAAGCCTGAATATGAAGAAATAATTAACCAATGCGTTCCATTTGTGTTAAATAATTTAAAGACATATTTTCAACAAAACAACTGGAATCTTTATAATTTATTCTTTGAAATATATGATAATAATTATTATCATCCCTTTAGAAGCGCCGTTTGGAAAGAAATATATTATACAACTGATAAAATTGTTAAGTTAAATGATTATGAAGTTTATAAAAGCGTTAGCGGTTCTTGGCAATGCAAGGATGTAAACGTTTGGAAGTTTCGTGAAACGAAGGGATATATACTCAAATATATTGAAATTTTCATGCGTCTTAAGATTGGTGTGAGTCAACGGCTTAAAGAACCCGAAGTTGCAAGAATTATAGGCGAATTTATATTATATAATCGGTCATGGAAAGTCGCTCCCGCATGGCATAAAGAAATTTTTGAAAAGTTTAAGTCGGGCGAAATCAAGACAGAAATCCGCAATGCTGTGGGAAAGTTTTTCTTCGAGAATAAAATAGTTATAAATAATGAAGGTGAAATTAAAAAGGTTAAGCCCATAGATATTGATATTTCAGCTTTAAGTAAAATACGTGAAGAACACAAGGAAATTGCCGAAAAATTGAACACAGATATAGAAAGTAACCGCGCAGAAATAATTGCAAAACCTATTATAGAAATCGCCCCTGCTTCTAATGGCTGGGATGGTTTCTTTCATGCTTTAAGCGCTGAAGAAATGGAGCTGATGCAATTATTGTTAAACAGCCATGATCTATCTAACTTCAAGGACCTTGAACTGACACTTGAATCCATTAACGAAAAAGCTTTAGATTTTATTGAAGATAATATTATTGAAATAGTTGCCGAAGACCCATATATATACGATGAATATTTTGAAAAAACAGCAAATGTAATTGGAGGACAAGTTCATGGCTGAAAATGAAATACCTTTAAGAGTTGCGAACACATTATTAAATGCGTTAAAAGGCGGCGTTGTGCCCCGCACGGGACTTGGACATATAACCGTGGGCAGGAAAGATGAAATAGACGCTTTATTACACGATGTCGAAACGATTACAGTTGGTGGCGCTACATTCCGTTTTGTTGTTGGCAAATACGGCGCCGGGAAAAGTTTTTTACTTCAAACGATACGTAATTATTCAATGGACAAAGGATTCGTTGTAATGGATGCTGATTTATCACCCGAAAGAAGGTTAGTAGGGCATAAAGGCGAGGGATTGGCTACATATAAAGAGTTAATGAAGAACATATCCATTAAAGCCGCGCCCAATGGTGGCGCATTATCAATTTTGTTGCAAAGATGGATAAATGCGCTTAAAACCGACGTTATTAAAAATGGGGCAACTGACGACGAACAAATTAATAAGCAGGTTGAAATAAAAATACATGAAATCATTGATGAGTTGGAAACTATTGTTCATGGCTTTGATTTTGCAAGAATTATTTCTCTTTATTGGAAATCTTGCGTTAATGAAGATGATGATTTGAAAAGCAAAACTTTAAAGTGGCTACGTGGCGAGTATTCAACGAAAACCGAGGCGAAAAATGAATTAGGAGTAGGCATTATAATAACTGATGATGACTGGTATGAATATATCAAACTTTTTGCTATGTTCGCCGTAAAAGCCGGTTATAACGGTATGCTTATGCTAATTGATGAGTTGGTTAATATTTTCAAAATTCCTCATTCAGTTTCAAGACAATACAATTATGAAAAGATATTAACTATCTATAATGATATTATGCAAGGTAAAGCGAGCCATTTAGGAGTAATAATGTGTGGTACTCCTCAATGTATTGAAGATGCAAGACGTGGTGTGTTTAGCTATGAGGCTTTAAAGTCTAGATTAGAAAATAGTCGTTTTTCCGACGATAATGTTAGAGATTTATTATCACCGATTATCAGGCTAAAAGTATTAACACCCGAAGAAATGTATATTTTAGTTGAAAAACTCTCATTAATACATGCACAAGTTTATTCTTGGTCGCCAACCGTAAGCCTGGCTGATTTAGAAATATTTATAAAAACTGAATATTCACGCGTTGGCGCTGAAACAAATATCACTCCTCGCGAAATTATTCGTGATTTCATTGAAATATTAAATATTATTTATCAACATAGAGAAAAAACTATGCAAAGTATATTGGGTGGCGATTCATTTGAATTTGCGACCAATAATGAAACAGACGAACAAATACACGAAGAATTTAAGGGGTTCGAGATATGAGTGCATTTGAACAATTAGTGCCCTTTATTCAAGATTATATCTATAAAAACCGTTGGGAAGAACTTAAAGAAATTCAAGTTGCTTCTTGCGATGTTATCTTTAACACGGATAAAAACTTGCTTTTATCCACCCCTACCGCTTCCGGAAAAACAGAGGCAGCTTTTTTGCCAGCAATAACTGAAATATATAATCATTTCCCTTCTTCTGTTGGTATTCTTTATATTGCACCGTTGAAAGCGTTAATAAATGACCAATTTGCAAGAATTGAATATTTATTACAAGAGGCATATATACCTGTTACAAAATGGCACGGGGATGCTTCGCAGTCGTTGAAAAGCAAGCTCCTTAAAAATCCACAAGGTGTTATGCAAACTACTCCTGAGTCATTAGAAGCCATGATAATGAAACGAAAACAAGAAGTTATGCGCCTGTTTTCTGATTTGCGTTTTATTATAATCGACGAAGTTCATAATTTTCTTGGCGAAGATAGAGGCGTTCAACTAACATCAATTTTAGAACGAATACAAAAAATAACTAATAATATCCCTCGTCGCATTGGATTATCCGCTACTTTGGGCAATGTGGAAATTGCAAAGCAATGGCTTAATTGCGGAACAAACAAAGAATGCATATGCCCTGAAATTGCAAATGAAAGACGCAAATCGCAAATTATGATAAATCATTTTTATACAAACGAAACTGATGCGAATGACGAAACTTGGGACATGTATTTTAATTCGTTATACAATTTAACAAAAGGTAAAAAGAGCATTATATTTTCGAATTCAAGACGCGCCGCCGAAGTCAATATAAATAGATTGAAACTTATTGCCGAAAAGAAAAAAGAACCTGATTTGTTTTTTGTCCACCACGGCAGTATTTCAAAAGAATTACGAGAATATGCCGAAGAGCAATTAAGAAATGCCGAACTCCCATTGGTTGCAGGCGCCACTGTAACATTAGAATTGGGCATTGATTTAGGTGATTTAGAACGAATCGTGCAAACAGGTTCTCCTCATTCGGTGAGTAGTTTAGCTCAACGCTTGGGTCGGAGCGGGCGGCGCTCTGGCATCCCACAAATGTGTTTTGTGTTTGACGAAGATTACAAAAAGAATAGTATAATATATTACAAAACAATAAACTGGCATTTTATAAAGTGTATCGCTTTAATTGAATTATATAGAGAACGGTGGATTGAACCAAAGAGAGTGGATAAATATCCATTTAATATTTTAGTTCATCAAACCCTTAGCTTTTTATATAGTTTTGGTGACATTGATGATTCGCTTTTAGCGCAAAGAATGTTAAGCGAGAAATCTTTCGAAAAAATAATTCAAAAAGATTTTAAGTTGTTATTAAATTTTATGATAAAAGAGAAATTACTTGAGAAAACTCAAGAAAACAAAATATCAATTGGTGAAAAAGGGGAATGGTTGGCTAATAATTATGAATTTTATTCTGTTTTTGAGAATCCCGTTGAATATTCCGTTAGAGAAGGTTCGCAAGAAATAGGAACATTATACGAAACGATACCGGTTGGTGAAAGATTTGTTTTATCCGGTAGAACTTGGGAAGTTTTAGAAATTGATAAAGAAAAAAGCAATATGTATGTTAAATATACTGGAGGGAAAAGTACCGTTAATTGGTTTTCCTCGGGGTTTGTCGAAGAATACACAAAAGTTCTGCAAAAAATGAGAGAAATCTTATTGTCTGACGAAGATTATGGGTATTTACATGAAACAGCAAAAATTAGATTGCGGGAAATTAGAAGTGTAATAAAAGAAAGCCGTGCGTTAGAAACAAATGTGTTTCAAATTAGTCCAAATAAATATGGCATATTTCATTGGCTTGGGACAAGAGCATCAAATGCATTAAACTATATATTACGGTTCAAAGGATTAGACATATTACGTGATGATTACGGCTTAGGTTGGGTCGTTACTCTTGTGGGAAATACAACTGAAAAAGATTTGTTAAATGTATTAGACGAAATAAAAAATATCGAAATCACACCAGATGAACTTCCATTGCCAACAAAATTACCTAAACTTGGAAAATATGGTGAGTTTGTTCCATATGAATTGGCATTAAAACAATTCATAGATAAATCACTAGATATTGAAGAAATGAAAGAAAATTTACAAGTAGGCGTCAACACCCAGGGGGATTGAGATTTATAAAAGGCATGAATTTAGGCGATGTTTCCGCATTAATAAATATTTGTATGCGAACCTTGATTTGCGATTTAGTCTATAATACATATGTTTTAGAAATAATAATCACCAATTACACGGCAAGGCTAATCTTGCTTCCACTCGTTGTTTTCTCAACACGCACTTGTTTTTCAATGCGCTCGCTAAGCTCAGCGACGTGCGAAATAATCCCTATAACACGTTTGCCCGCCATATCCGAGAGCGTCCTCACCGCAAGCTCCAAGACCTCTGCGTCAAGTGCGCCAAACCCTTCGTCAACAAACATTGCGTCAAGCTGAATGCCCCCCGCGCTTTGCTGAACAACATCAGACAATCCGAGCGCAAGTGAGAGTGACGCCATAAAAGATTCCCCGCCCGACAAACTGTTTGCGGAACGAACCTTACCTGTATACGAATCCAATACTTCAAGCTCTAACCCTGTTTTTGAACGCCTGTCCTCGCTGTCTGTTTTCCTCAGCAAAGTATATCGGCTTTGACTCATTAGTTTAAGACGCAAATTGGCGGCACGAAGTATATTCTCAAAGTATGCTGTTTGTGCGTATGTTTCAAAATCAAGCCGTCCGTTTGCCGTATCCGATAACTGTTTGACAGCGGCATACTTTTTTTCAAGTTTAACAAAGGTGTCCGCGCTTTTACGAAGTTCAACAAGTACAAGTGTTATTTTTTCTATCCTGCTTTTTACCTCGTCATGTTCTTCACGCAATTCATCGGTAATTTTTTTCATCGCATCAGCTTTCTCGACTAATTTATCCAAATCGGGCTTTTCTTTATCGGATGTCTCACCTTTCAGTCGGGAAACATCGCGCATAAGCTGCTCGCCCGTCTTTTCATAATCGGCAAGCTGTCTAACCATATCAGAAAGCTCCTCTTCTTCAACAAGCGCAGAACTGTATGCGGTTTCATCAACAAAACCGTTATCATTGAGCGAGTTGGTGTAATCTTTCTGTGTTTGGTCGCGGAGCTTTTGCTGTTCCTCTTCTCGAGCCTTGCGCTCTCTCACCAGCGTAAGCGCAGCGCTGTATGCGGTTTCAGCTTCAGTTTTCCGCTTTGTCACATTGTCCCAATTTGCAGTAAGCTCGGCAAGTTGTTTCTCGTCGTTTTGTTTGCTTATGGTCATTTCATTCACTGTGGTCTGCACTTGTGTAAATTCGTTATACAACAACTCTCCGGCTGTATCCCACGTCACCTTTGGAATGATGGCTGATAAATCCGCGATAAATCTTTTTATAAGCGTTTCTATTTCGCTTTTCAGCGCTGCGCACTCGTCTGCCTTTTTGCCGCGTTTATTCTGCGATTTTTCAACGGCTTCTTTCGCTTGCTTCAATTCCATTTCGGTTACATTGCTTTCAGACAATTTTGTCGGAGCGGGATGCCGAGCTGAGCCACAAACAGGGCAAGGCTCACCATCTATTAGTCCTGCGGCAAGAATCCCAGCTTGACTACGCAAAAACAATTCGTTCGCTTTTTTATATTTTTCATCAAGCAGATTAAAATCTGTGTTCCACACTTCAAACTCAGATTGTAATGTTTCAAGGGCTTTTTGTTTTGTCGTAATTTCAAAATACTCAGCTTTCAATGCTTTCAATTTTTCAAATTTTACCGTTTCTGTCTCCCACTCATGCTTTAATTTATCGAAGTTTTTTTGAGTGTCTACAAGCGGGGGCAATTCGGTAAGAGCTTTTTTCGCGGAGTCCAATTCAGTTGTCGCGACTTCCTCGTCCGACTTTGCTTTGTCAAGCGCCGCTTGTGTCGCGTTATACTGTTTGATCATTTCGTTTGCTTTATCCGCAAACGGTTTGACCTTACGCAGAGCTATTTCGCCGCGTTTGCGGCTTTCCGACAACAATTTTATCTCATCAGATTTCGCTTGATGCTCTTGCAGTGCGGCGTAGGTCGCTTCGAGGTCAACAAATTTCTTTGCCAATTCCTCCGCGACAGCAATTTTCGCAGCAAGCTCCGTTCTTTTTTTGTCATATTCCGTAAGACGGTTGTTATGTTCCGCAAGTGTCGCTTTATCGGTTTTTATTTGTACTTCCCAAGCCGCAAATTGCTCATCGCGCTTGTATGGGTCGACCTCGTTCCGCACAAAATCGCGGCGGGTCATTTCAAGGTTATCGCTTACTTGCTTCGCGTGGGATTTAAGGCTTTCTTGCAAATATTTTAATGAGTCTGTATTAAAAATCCTTCGTAAAATCTTAACGCGTTCGTCCGTGCCGCTTTGCAGAAAATGCAGAAAATCATTTTGTGCTATCATAACGATTTGCGCGAATTGATCGCGATCCAGTCCGACTATTTCAGCGATTTTACCCTTAATATTACGGTCGCCGCTCATCGCCGTGCCATCGGGAAGGGTAAGCTCGACATCCTGCCCTGTTTTCTTTATCGATCGTTTGATATGATACAGATTGTTTCCGGAAGTAAAGTCAAGTTCCACAAATGTCTTTGCCTTTTCATCGGCGAAATCAGAACGGAGCATCTGGTATTTATCCCGCGCCGGACCGCTTGCTTCACCGAACAGCGCAAAAGAAATCGCGTCAAATATAGTGGTCTTTCCCGCGCCCGTCTCACCTGTTATAAGATACAGTCCATTTTCACCTAACGCGGTGAAATCAAGCGTTTCCTCGCTTGCGTAAGAGCCGAACGCGCTCATTGTCAGCTTAAGGGGCTTCATTTCGACACCCCGTTTCCAAAAGCTCTTTGATGAGCGCCTCTTGTTCCTCGCTCATCACAAACCCTCTCATTTCCAGGAAAAATTCGCTGAACAACTCATAAGACGATAGCGCTGATATCCGTTCCGAATCAAGGTTAATGGCGGACACATCACTATTTGTTCGCGGATTTTCAAAATCAAGCGCCATAACATTAGGATAAACACTGCGGATTTTCCCCATAGGGTCGATAATTTCTTCTTCATCGGTAAGTATAACACGCAAATAATCTTCTTTGTCGGCAAGCGCGGATTTTTCATCGTTTACCAGCTTTTCAAGTTCACCTTTAATCTCCCGCATATCGTGTAATGGTGTAAGCGGAAGATCAGACACGAGGAAATTGCCTTTTTTGTTTAACTCCACAAGTGTTACGGATTTTTCCTGCCGTATTTCGGAAAACGAGTATTTAAGCGGAGAACCGGCATAACGAATATGATCCGCGCCAATCCTTTGACTGCCGTGTAGATGCCCGAGGGCAACATAGTCAAACTTTTCGGCAATATTTATATTAATAGCATCAAGTCCGCCTATAGGATTTATTTCCGATTCGGAACGGATAGGCAAAACGCCTGATTTGGTGTAAAATTGATGGGACACAAGCACATTTCGGGCAGAGTAGTCAACCACAGCGGTCTCGATTACCGCCGCCAGCGCGTCGTCATAGGTTTCGATTTCGCGTTCATTGAATAAGCCTCGAACCGAAAAAGGTTTAATGAACGGCAATAACCAAAAGGTCACATCGCCGAAATTATCAGAAAGCACCACCTTGCGAATATTTCCGTCAAACGCTCCACTGATAAATAGCTTTTTATCCGCGAGTAACCGGCTTGCGTAACTCAAACGCTCCGGCGAATCGTGATTACCGGCAATAATCATAATCGTAATTTCTTCATTGACAAGTTCTGTAATGAAATCATCAAACACGCGAACGGCTTCAATGCCCGGCACGGCGCGGTCATATATATCGCCCGCGATTACCGCGGCGTCAGGATGCTCGGTTTGTATGTAGCCGATAATCTGACGGAAGACATGCCGTTGTTCTTCAAGCATGGAAAAGCCGTTTACACTTTTTCCGATATGCAGGTCGGATAAATGCAGAAATTTCATTTTTACTCTCCAATAGCTATTTTTATTCCCCGTATTGAATTGCTGTTAAATTATTTCACATAGAGATTATTTACATTTCTTTTAATAAATGCATTCAACCCTTGCCCCACATCCGCCAACTTTTTCATAGTTTCGACATTAGCCATTCCTGCGCTTTCGTATGAGTATGTGTACGGAACACCTGAACTAAACTGAACTGTAATGGATGTGTCCCCATACTCATAAGATACAACATTTGAATTCCCTCCGAGATTTGCGTAATATTTCATACTTTCACCTCATTTCTGTTTATATATTTGTTACATCTATATGTTTTTAACAATCGTAGTTTTTGTACGTCTATTTAAGTGTTTAAGCGCATCTTTAGGAATTCCGCACATATTCCTGAGCTCCTCTGATTTTCCCGTTGTCGCACAAAAGATGTACCCTACGTGCTTTTATATCTCATAAAGCACTTGACTATATCGCATATTACAATATATTATACATCTAATTTGCAAATAATGCAACATAAAAATAGAAAAAACTACAAATTTTTGGACTTAATTTTGAGTTCGTTAATGTTAAACCCATAAAATACATCCGAATCTGTCGCCCATCGGAATTAATGGTAAGCGTTTAGATTCAGATATGCCAAATTGTGGCGGAGAATGAGAGATTCGAACTCTCGGAGGGCGTAAACCCTCACACGCTTTCCAAGCGTGCGCCTTCGACCGCTCGACCAATTCTCCTCGAGCATGGCTTTAATGCCACGATTATTTATAATCCTGCTGTGTGTTTTAAATCCGTAGCGACGTCAACCTATTTTTTCCGCATCCATGTATTTTTTCAACACGTCTGGAATCGTGACCGTGCCGTCAGCTTGCTGAAAATTCTCTAAAATTGCAGCCGTCGTGCGCCCAACCGCCACTCCCGAGCCGTTCAGCGTATGTATAAATTCCGGCTTTCCGCCCTTCTCGCGACGAAATTTAATCCCCGCACGCCGCGCCTGGAAATCCTCAAAATTGCTGCACGACGAAATTTCCACATATCTTTCGTAGCTGGGCATCCACACCTCAATATCATACGTCATCGCCGACGAAAATCCCAAATCGCCGCTGCACAACACCACAACGCGATAGGGAAGCCCCAGCCCCTGCAGGACTTTTTCGGCATCGTGCGTGAGCGTTTCAAGCTCATCATACGAATTTTCCGGCAACGCGAATTTCACCAGCTCCACCTTGTTGAACTGGTGCTGCCTAATTAGTCCACGCGTGTCGCGCCCCGCCGCACCCGCCTCTGCACGGAAACACGCCGAATACGCGCAGTGCTTGATTGTCAATTCCGACGCGTCCAAAATCTGCTCGCGGTACATGTTGGTAACCGGAACTTCCGCCGTGGGGATGAGAAAATATTCCGTTCCCTGCACCCGAAATGCGTCTTCTTCAAACTTCGGCAGCTGCCCCGTGCCGCGCATGGAATCGCGATGCACCATGAACGGGGGGAAAACCTCCATGTATCCATGCTCTTTCGTGTGCGTGTCCAGGAAATAATTTACAATTGCGCGCTCCAGCCTTGCGCCCATATCGCGATAAAACGTAAAGCGCGTCCCAGTAACCTTTCCCGCGGTCGCCGCGTCCAAAATCCCTAATTTACTGCCTATTTCCCAATGTGGCTGCGGTTCAAATCCGAACTTCCGCGGCTCACCCCAACGACGAACTTCCACATTTCCGCTCTCATCGGAATCTATCGGGACTTTATCGCTAGGCAGATTGGGTATGTATAATAATATTTGATTAATTTCTTCGTCTATTGCATTTACCGAATCCGTCGCAGTTTTCGCCTCATCTGACAGCTTTTTCATGTCCTCAAAAAGTTGAGTTGTGTCCTCCCCATTTTTTTTCATGACAGGAATTTTTTTATTCATTGCGTTTTGCTCTGCGCGCAGATTTTCCGCTTTGAAAATGCACTCGCGACGCTGTTTGTCAAGTTCTACAAGTTGTTTAATATTTATTTCATGTCCGCGCGTTTTTAATTTTTTTTCTGCATCTTCCGGATTTTCAAAAATTTTTTTAATATCCAGCATTTTATCACTCCCACAATTTAAATTTTTTGTCCTTAACAATTATTTTTTTTATTTGCTTCTTTATTAATTTTTAATTCTAACTTTTTTGTCAAGCATTTTGTTTTTAGTACCCTTTCTTTTTGAGCTGTACTCCCATGTCGTCATAGCGTGTCCGCCCGCGCGCAGATAAAATGCTGGGGTCAACTGCCGACACTCTTTCTCTGCTTGCCTTATATTTTGCACTTTTAAACAAATCTTCCGCTTCCATCACGCCGTCCAGCGCCTGTAATTTTAATAAACTCTCATTGTTTTGCAGGTAGATACTCGTCAACTCCATTTGCAATATTTCATTTTCTTCACGGAGCTTGTCTAATTGTGCCCGTAGTTCCTCTTTTTCTAACGTCAAGCTCGCTAACGACGCCTGTGTTTTTTGCTGCATGACTTGCGCTTTCTCAACCTCCGCCGTTTTTCCTTTTAGCGTAGGTGCGACGCTTATTTGATAAATTGACGTTACCGCAGCAATGACAAAAAATGCTGAAATTACTCCTATCCCACTTGCAAACAAAACATTTTTTTTGTGCATAATATTCCTCCAAAAAAAATTTTATCAAAAATATTTTGCACAATTTTTTCCCAAGTTATTCCATATGAGAAATAATTTTTAAAATTCTGTCGAGGTCTTTATTTGTGTAATATTCAATTTCTATTTTACTTTTTTTAGCCCCCGGGGTTATTTTAACTTTTGTTCCGAATTTTCGCGTCATATTTTTTTCTATATTTTCCAAATACATCGTCATTTCATCACTTAAAGTGTTTTTTTCGCTTGCCCGCTTGCCGCTGCCCCCTATAGATTTAACTAATTTTTCCGTTGCCCTCACGCTTAAATCATGTCTAATAATTTTTTCAACAACTTCCCTTTGTGTGTCTTCGTCCGTCAACGTAAGCAATGCACGAGCATGTCCGCTCGAAATATCCCCTGTCTCCACGAGTTCCCGAACCGTTTGCGGCAAGCTCAAAAGACGCAACGAATTTGCAATTGCAGAACGGCTTTTACCTATTCTCTCGGAAATTTGTTCTTGCGTTATTCCATATTCTTCCATAAGAGTTTGGTATCCATGCGCCTCATCTATGGGGTTTAAATCCACTCTCTGCAAATTTTCGACTAACGCTAATTCCATAATATTATCATCTGTATTCCTTATAAAAACCGGGATTTCCTTTAATCCGGCTTTTTGTGCCGCCCGCCATCTTCTTTCTCCCGCAATGATTTCATATCTATCCTCATTTATCGAACGAACAATTATAGGTTGAATTATTCCGTGGGTTTTTATTGATTGCGACAGTTGTTCCAATTCTTGGCTGTCAAACTTTTTTCTTGGTTGTGTTCTGCACGGTTCTATATTCATAATCTTTACCATATAAGCTCCGTTTTTGTCAAGTGGTTTTTCTTCCGAAAATTTTTCTTTCAAAATATTTTTTTTCTCGGAAAAATTTTCAAAAATAATTTTCTGCGGGGTTTGCTGCTTTATTTGCGGCATAGCGCCAGAAATTTTTTTATTTACTTCTGTTTTTATTTCTTTTTTCTTTTTTAATTCCGTGGTGCCTAATATCTCCGGGAATTCTTCCATTTCGCTGATATTTGCTCCGGGAATTAATGCACCTAAGCCTCGCCCTAATGAATTTTTCATGAGGTTCTCCTCCTTAAAAAATTTTATGCCATTTGCATTTCTGCATTTTGTTCATTAATATTCTGCTGTAAAAATTCTTCCGCAAGCTGCATATACATTATAGCGCCCTTACTCGCGGCATCGTATACTATTATTGGTTGCCCATGGCTTGGCGCTTCAGAAAGCCGTACATTGCGAGGAATAATTGTAGTATATACTTTTCTCGGAAAAAACTTTTTTACTTCTTCCACAACTTGTATAGACAAGTTTGTACGCGCATCAAACATTGTCATCAACACCCCTTCAATATGTAGTGCGGGGTTTAAAGATTTTCTGATGTAATTTATCGTGTTTGTCAAGTAACCTAATCCTTCCAGCGCATAATATTCACACTGAATAGGCACAAGCACCGTATCTGCCGCGACAAGTGCATTGAGTGTAAGTAAACTTATTGAAGGCGGACAATCTATAATAATATAGTCAAAGAAATTTCTCACTTGTTCAACTGCATTTTTTATTCTAAATTCCCGCGCATCTTCAGCAACTAATTCAATTTCCGCTCCCGCTAGTTTCTGACCGGAAGAACAAATGCTTAATTTTTGTATTGGTGTAGCATAAATTGCCGAACGCATTTCTGTTTGCCCTATGATAACATCATAAATTGTTTCCGGACATTCCATAATTCCCAACCCGCTTGTGCTATTTCCTTGTGGGTCTGCGTCAATAAGCAGTACATTTTTATCCTTCACCGCCAGACATGCGCTTAAATTCACCGCCGTTGTAGTCTTCCCCACGCCGCCTTTTTGATTGGCTATTGCTATAACTTTTCCCAATATCATCACCTCTTTATAAACATTTTTGTCGTAATCTTTTCTTTATAATATAATATCACAGTTTGATTAAAATATCAAGTGTTTTTTATGTAAAAATATTAAAAATATGTTTCACGTGAAACATTTGGCTGTTAATTTCTAATTTATTTTATTTTTAAAGCTAATTTATTTTTATTAAAATAGTTTTTTCACTTTTGTAAGAGTGTTGCACAATATGTTTTTTGTTTTGAACCCTTGCGTGTCGCTTACAAATTGTTTCACGTGAAACAATTTGTGTTGCAAAAAATATTTTTGTAGTGTTTTTTGTTAAAATGTTTCACGTGAAACATTTTGGGATTTAATTCTCACCTATTGCCTTTAATAGCTGTGCGCCTGTCCAATCGCCGGAAATTGTTATGCGTTGTAATGTTACTATGCCGTTTTTATAATTGCTTGCTTTTGCATCACCAAGCAAACATAAAACTTTATACCCTGCATTCTTTCCTAAATTGTGCGCTTCCAGCGTGTTGCCGCCATATGGGAAGGCAAAAATATTACATTCCTTGTCCATGTTTTTTTCTATTAAATATTTTGACCGGCGCATCTCAAATTGCATATCACTAATAGAACTATTTGACATATCTCGATGGGTGTCTGAATGTGACTCAATATCAATTATGCCGCTGTCCTGCATTTCAATAGCTTCTTTCCACGAAAAATGTTCGTAAACTACACCGTCATTAACTTTTGCTCCCATTCTGCTTGTAACAACAAAAATTGTCGCCTTCATTCCGCTTCGTTTTAACATCGGATACGCATAAAAATAATTACTAATATATCCATCATCAAAAGAAATTATTATTGGTTTGGACGGAAGTGGCTTGCTTTTCTCAATATATTCATAATATTCATTAAAACTAATTGTGTTGTAACCGTTTTTCTTTAAAGTTTCTAAGTGCAAACTAAAATTTCTCGGAGTTATATTTAATAATAAATCTTCATCCGCTTGAATTACTTCTTTTATGTTATGATATAGCAATATGGGAATTTTTTCCACCGCACTTGCTACAGGCGTTGTTATAATATATGTAATTACGACCATAAGAGCTGCCGCAAAAAAAATATTTTTTGCCATTTTCTTTTGTTCTTTTTTTATTTTTCCCGCTTTTATCATTGCTTTCTCCTCTGTTTTTATTATGCGCACTGTGAATTCAACAAGTTTTTATTCAAAAAAACTTTTTATGCTTTAAAAAATAATAATTTAATCTTTTTTATTTCTTTTCATAAATTTTATTTATCCGCTCAACAAATTCTTCGTTTGTTTTTACCGCCACAAGTTGATTCAATAAAGTTTCTGTAACCGTCGCGGGGTTTTGGCTGCTCATTGCTCTTCGTATTGACCACATTGCGTCTACTTCTTGTTTATTTAATAATAATTCTTCTTTTCTTGTCCCCGACCTTCCGATATCTATCGCCGGAAAAATTCTTTTTTCTTGCAATCCTCTATCTAAATGTACTTCCATATTGCCCGTTCCTTTAAATTCTTCAAAAATTACGTCGTCCATACGACTTCCCGTGTCAATCAAAGCGGTCGCAAGAATGGTTAAACTCCCGCCGTTTTCGATGTTTCGCGCCGCACCAAAAAATCTTTTCGGCTTGTGTAATGCCCCGGGGTCCAAACCGCCGCTTAAAGTGCGTCCCGTTGGCGGAATCGTTAAATTGTACGCCCGCGCCAAACGTGTAATGCTATCCATCAAAATTACCACGTTTTTTTCGTATTCCACAAGCCTCATTGCCCGTTCTAATGCCATCTCCGCAACGCGAATGTGATGCTCCGGAAGCTCGTCAAAAGTGGAAAATATCACTTCGCCGTCAATACTGCGCTGCATGTCCGTTACCTCCTCCGGACGCTCATCAATAAGCAATACAATCAGCTTGACATCTTTGTGATTCCGCGCAATTGCGTTCGCGACATTTTTTAAAAGCGTTGTCTTCCCTGTTTTTGGCGGGGCGACAATCATTCCGCGCTGTCCTCGTCCTATTGGAGCAATTAAGTCTATGAGCCGCGTCGCAAAATCGTTAGTCGTTGATTCCAAATGCAGCCGCTCGTCAGGATAAATCGGCGTAAGGCGGTCAAAGTTTTTTCGGCGAATTGCCTCTCCCGGATGCTTGCCGTTTACTTCATTAATATATAATATTGAACAATATCTTTCGCCCTCGCGCTGCATTCTGGCAATTCCTTTAATTTCGTCCCCGGTACGCAAGCGAAATCTTTTTATTTGTACGCTTGCAACATATACATCGTCATTTCCGCTTAAATAATTTTCACTGCGCAAAAATCCATATCCATCTTCGCATATTTCTAAAATCCCAACAACTTCTTTTGTGTCTGTTCGGACACGCGGAATATTATTTTTTTCCTGCGGAATATTTTTTTCAGAAAATTTTTCTTCTGTTTTTTTTGTGCCCGTCAATTTTTTCTCGCTTCTTTCCGCGTTTTTTGCTTTTTTGAAAAATTTTTCTTCAGAAATATTTTTTTCTTCAGAATTTTTTTTAATTTTTTTATCAGCTACAGATTTTTTATTGCTCGATTCTTTTTTCTTAAAAGTTTTTTGCGCATTCTCAATTGCAGTAATAAGTTCAGCTTTTCGCATAGTTGCTGCGCCTTTAATTTGTAATTCCTTCGCCAAATTTTTTAATTCCGTCAATTTCATGGTGCTTTCAATCTGATTAGACATATTTTACCCATAACCTTTCTCAAAAACATTTTTTTATATCTTCCTAAAATAAATTCATAAATAATGATATTGGGTTCGGCAAATTGTTCGCCAAGAACGACGCGCTCATCGCTGCCCCAAGCCAGGGAACAAACACCGAAACCGCAAAACATCCCATAGTTACCAAAAATATTAATATATATCCATTAACCACGCCAATTGCCATGCCCGCAATTCTATTTAAAAATGTTAGATGCACCAACCGCATAAACCCTGTCAAAAAGCCTGAAAGTATCCGCAGGAGTATGAAAACTATAAGCAATACCGCGCAGACTGATAAAATCTGTACTATTATATATGTAAGAGAGCTGACTTGCGTGTTCATTGCGTCAGAGACAAAGGAAAGATTTGACCATTCTCCCGCGGCGTCGCTTGCAGTGTTGGAAATTGCGTCGGAAATTTTTTGCGCAAAGGGAAGCGTCATTGCGAAATTCGCGATTGGCGTCCGAAAACAAAAGGAAATAATAATCGCGAGGATTAGACTCACAGCTCCGAATGCCATACGAATAAATCCTTTTTGCCATCCTCGTAAAATCGCAAGTGCAAAAATTATAATTAAAATTATATCAAAAATCATTAAATCACCTCTTTTTCCACGTTTTCCGGCTTGACAATAAATTTTAAAAATTCTAAAATATAATTATATTAAGGCGTTATAACATCTACATTATTCCCGTGGACCACTAAAATGTTTTTTCCGTCCGGTAAAAGCCCTTGCCAGCGGATATCACTCGTCAATGCCAGCGTTATTTTACTCTTGCCCGAAAATGTAAAAGTCGCTAAATCACGTATGCCTGCCGCCGAAATCACTCCGCCATTAACAGATACTGTAGATACATCAAAGTCTAATTCATGCGCATTTTTCTTTTCGCCGTTGAGTCCGTAGCTTTCAAGCGTCGAAGTGTTTCTGCCGTTTTTGAAAAACAATACTATATTTTTTCCTTCGGGGAAGGCGTATGATTGTAAGGTTCTTCCGTCAAAATTTTTGTTCCATAAAATTTTTCCGTCTTTATCAAAATATAGGGCTGCTGTGTCCGCAATCGCCAGAACATTATTGTTTTTATTATACCTAACCGATGAAAAAATACAATTTACAAATGATGGGCGCTCAATTATTTTTTTTTCTATAATATCAACAAAGGCTAACGACCCGAAAATCTTTTCATCAGAGGTTGAAACCATTGCGGCAACAATTTGTTTTCCGTTTGGAGAAACTTCACAATCGAGAACATAATTATCACTAATTTTCCACTTGTAAATTTCATCGCCGAACTCGTTATAGACCGTCACCTTACATTTGAAGCCATCTTCTTCCGACGCGAGGGCAATATAGCCGTTGGCATTTATTTTTCCGGTGAAAATTTCACTCCCTACATTGCCGTGCGTTAATATTTTGCCGTTTTTAATCGCCATAAATTCCGTGCCGTCGCGGTCAACCACCAACGCGTAATTTCCATTAACATTAATCATCGGATTTTTCGTGGGGAAATCAACCGCCCATACGAGATTTCCGCGCTTGTCAATCGCTTTAATGTCCTGATTGGTATTAATCAACAACATTTTTTTATATATTGCAAAATTCCTTTGAAGCGCGCCGTCTATTTTGTAAATAATGTTTTTACCACCGCGATTTACATCCCTGCCAAAAAAAATTTCATTACGGTTTGCATAGATATTTATCAGAAGAATTATTGATAAAATAGCGCTGACAGCCCAAAGGACGGGGTTTTTCTTAGCCAAGCCCTCACCACCTGCAATTATTTTACCATAGTAAAAAAACTTTTGCAAGAGAAATTTTTTTACAGCAGAGAAATTTCTTTGACGGATTTTTGCTAAACGTCTAAATTCCCCACATATTTTGCGTTTTTCTCAATGAACTCCCGCCGAGGTTCAACTTTGTCGCCCATGAGAATGCTAAATGTTTCGTCCGCAACGACGGCGTCTTCCAGCTCAACTTGCAGAATTGTGCGTGTTTCCGGGTTCATAGTCGTTTCCCAGAGCTGCTCCGGATTCATTTCGCCCAAACCTTTGTACCGCTGAATCGCCGATCCCGTGCCAATTTCCTTAATGGCGGCGTCCAGCCCTTTGTCATCATACGCGTATATTTCCCGTTTATCCCGATGCACCTTGTACAGCGGCGGCTGAGCGATATAGACGTGCCCATGCTCCAGCAACGGACGCATGAATCGGAAGAAGAAGGTTAATAACAACGTGCGAATATGGGATCCGTCCACGTCGGCATCCGCCATGATTATCACTTTGCCGTAACGCAGCTTCGTTATATCGTATTCTTCCCCTAAACCCGCGCCCAAAGCCGTGATTACCGGCATGAGCTTATCGTTCCCGTAAACTTTATCCAAACGGGATTTTTCCACGTTCAACATCTTGCCCCAAAGTGGCAGAATCGCCTGAAAACGTCGGTCGCGTCCTTGTTTTGCGCTCCCGCCCGCGGAATCTCCCTCGACGATATATATTTCCGTTCGTTCAATCCCTCGTTCGGAACAATCCGCTAATTTCCCGGGCAAAGATGTCGATTCTAACGCGGATTTTCTCCTCGTCAGCTCACGCGCTCTGCTCGCCGCCTCGCGAGCCCTGTTCGCCGTCATTGCTTTTTCTATGATCGTTTTGCCTACTTTTGGGTTCTCTTCTAAAAATGCCGAAAGCTTATCGGATAAAATCCCCGAAATAAGTGTGCCGACTTCCGAATTCCCTAATTTTGTTTTTGTCTGCCCTTCAAATTGCGCCTCTTGAACTTTTACCAATATAATCGCCGTTAATCCCTCACGGACGTCTTCGCCACTAAGATTTTTATCGCCGTCTTTTAAGGCGTTTATCTTGCGCGCATAGTCGTTTAATACCCGTGTCAACGCCGTTTTAAAGCCCGTTTCGTGCGTTCCGCCTTCGCCCGTGTGGATGTTATTTGCAAAACTCACCAAATTTTCCGCGTAACCGTCGTTGTATTGCAACGCAATTTCCGCCGTGCATTTCTCCCTGCGCCCCTCGATGTATATAACATCGTCGTGGAGCGCCTCACGATTGCGATTTACGTACTCAACGAACGAACGGATACCTCCTTCGTACCTCAGCTCTTTGTTCTCATTTTCGTTATCACGGAGGTCAATTAGAGCGATGGTTAATCCCGCGTTGAGGAAGGCTTGTTCGCGAAGTCTGGTCAGAAGAGTATCGTAATCAAAGTCTAATTCTTCAAAGATATCTTTGTCCGGCTTAAATGTGATGATAGTGCCTGTTTTATCGGTTTCCCCGCATTCCTTAACCGCCCCGCAAGCTTCACCCCGAGAATATCTTTGTTTATACATCTTTCCGCCTGTGTGTACTTCGACATCCGTCCACTCAGACAGCGCGTTTACCACGCTGGCGCCCACGCCATGCAGACCGCCCGACACCTTATATCCGCCGTTTTCTTCCCCGAATTTGCCGCCCGCGTGAAGCATTGTAAAAACGACATCTAACGTGGAAATTTCCATCTTTGGGTGAATTCCAACCGGTATGCCGCGCCCGTCATCCACAACAGTTATCGAATTATCGGCGTTTATCGTGACGTCCACGCGTGTGCAATATCCCGCTAGGGCTTCATCGATGGAATTATCTACGATTTCATACACAAGATGATGGAGTCCGCGCGCCGAGGTCGACCCTATATACATGCCGGGTCGCTTCCTAACCGCCTCCAGCCCCTCCAAAACTTGTATGTTCTCTTCATTGTATGCCAAGTCGATTTCGCCCCTTTCCATATTAATATATCATATTACTCAAAAAAATGCAAGCTTTTTTTGCCGCCGCCGTTTCATATAATTAGAATAACTTGCTCACGACGTGGACGAAAACAGGGACAATAAACCCGTCAATCAGGCTACAGCAAAGGATGACCGCGAAAAAGCCGCAGCATCTGATTAGCCATTTTTTGCGAATTTCCCGCAGGTTTCCATTGTTTTTCCGGCTGTAAAGAGATATATTTACGGCGCAGACGGACATACATATCAATATGGGGATTAATGTTAATATTTGAGGCAAAATCGAGACAAAAGTAAGTAGGAAGCCTTTCGCCCCGAAATAAAGTGTGGTGAAACCTGTTGTGAAACCCATGGAAAACCCTTTTATTCCTAAGGATATCATCGTGAGGACGCGCATATAAAAAAAACATCCCGCGACCACGATTAATAAAAGAAGCCGTATGTTGGACGCCGCCGCCTTAATGAAAACGTCGGTCATTGATGAGCCTTCTTGCGCGTTTTGTCGGCAAAATTCCTGAATTTGATTCGCGGTTTCCTCTCCGGCGCCGTCCGGAAGAAGCCCGACAAAAATAAAACCTGCGGCAAATCCTACGGATAAGCTTAGAATCATGTAGAAATATTTTCGTTTATGCAAGTCGAAATGGTCGCGTAAAGTCCGATATAATTTGAACATGTCCACACCTCGTTAAAGTCTATGCGGAGTTGTTTGTAATTAATACATGCTTTTGGTTTTCAACAATGGATGTGTGTAGGAAAGGGTTTGCAGGGTGAGATTTGGATCGCCCTCTCTATTTATTATTAATTATTATAGTAGTAGTAGTAGGGGCTGTGGAATAAGTTGAAAAGTAAAGAAAGGGTTTTAAAACCAATGGTTTGTGTTGTTGGAAATATCCACAAATTATACATGATATCCACAGGGGGAGGCGGGGGGAGGTTGCGGAGAATTTAGGGGAAGAAAGAAATCCACAATGCTTGAACAGGATACGAACAAGGAGTGAACAAGATGTCAACAAGGTTTCCACAGTTTTTTGCACAGGGAAGGAGGACGGGTGTGGAAAAGATGGTGATGGGGAAAATAAGAGGGTGAATTCGTGGGTAAAAAAATGCTTGCCTTTTTTTGGCAGATATGGTAAAATGATTTCATGAAAAAAATATTGTGCATTGATATCGGGAATACGAATACGAAGCTGGCGCTGTTCGCAACAGGCGGAGAGATGAGCTTTATAGGCGCGATAAAGACAGATAGTGAGGCGACGTGGGAGAATTGCGCGGGGGATATCATAGATTTGTTTAGGTTGTTTGGAGTGGGCAAAGACGCGGTGGGGGCAGTGGTTATTTCGAGCGTTGTTCCGCGGTTTTTGGAGAAGGTGCGGACGGCGTCCAAATTTATTTTTAATACGGAACCGTTGTTGGCGGAAGACCCCGAAAAGCGTGTAGGCGCGGATATTTATTGCATTGCGGAATTTGTGCGTAGGCATTATGAGCTCCCCGCCGCAGTTTTCTCATTGGGGACGGCGACGACGGTAATTGCGGTGAATGAGAGAAAAGAGCTTATCGGCGGCATGATTATACCGGGCGTGATTTCGTCGCTTTCCGCCTTGGCGCGGGACACGGCGACCCTTCCACAAATTGCGATAAAGCCGACGGAGATGATGTTGTCGATTACGACGCACGAGGCGATAAACAATGGCATAATTTACGGTACGGCGGCGATGCTTGACGGGTTGGCGGCGATGATGACGGAGCGGTATAGCATAAAAACGCTGATGTTGGGCGGCGGATTGGCGGGGCTTTTTAAGCAGTACACAGATAAAAAATTTATTGTAGATGAACACCTTGTTTTGAAAGGAGCATATGAAATTTATGAAAGAGAAAAAGAGTAGCACATTATTTTTAACGCAGTTGGCGCTTTTGGCGGCGGTAGAGCTTATTTTCGCGTTTACGCCGTTAGGCTCAATCCCGATAACGGTGGGAATCGTCGCGACGCTTTTCCATTTGCCCGTTATAGTGGCGGGCTTGATGTTGGGCAGGAAGGCAGCGTTGTATTTGGGGACGCTGGCGGGATTATGCTCGTTATACGCCTATTCCACCTATCTTTCCGGCACGCCCGGGGCGTTTGCGTTTAGTCCGTTTGCACCGAACGGCGAATGGTACAGCTTGTTGATATGCTTGGTTCCACGGATGTTTTTCGGCTGGGCGGCGCGGGTTTTGTATGATTTCTTGGTGAAAAAGTGGGAGAAAGCCCCAAAGATAATCTTCGGTGGCATCGCGGGCATGATGGGCGCGCTTATACACACATTTTTGGTGCTGTCAGGGATATATCTCGGCTTTAGCGGACATGGAGCGGTGGGGGTGTCCGTCGTAAATTTTGTAATCGCATGGGCGGGCGTCAATGCAATATTGGAGGCGGTGACTGCATTGTTGGTAGGAGGCGCTGCCGTTTCGCGTATCGGCAAAAGAGACGACGATTGAACTCCCCGACCCTGAAAGCGTCGTAAATATCGCTTGATTTTGCGCGGGGGCGGTTGTTGCGCCGCGTTTGCCGGGGGCGGGGACGTTTAGTAAATTGTTAAGCCAGTTGTAAAAGGTTTCGAGCGCGGGGTACACGCTGAAAGCCGCGGAAGTGAGGGCATTGTAGGGATATTGAGGAATGAGCGGAAGCTCGGGGGTCTCGTCGAAACGTTTGTAGACGGCTTTAGTGTCGCAATCGATGTTGGGAGTGATGACTAAAAACCGTTTAGTTAGCGGTAGAATTTGCGTGGAAAGATTTTGTTTTAAAGATGTATTTTTAGAATCGTCAGAAGAAGGGAGCGGGGAAATTTTTTCGCCGACGCCTTCTACTAAAGACGGTTTATTATAAATAAAGAAGGGAACGTCGGAGCCGACTTCCGCGGCTATTTTTGCCAGTTTTTGAGGGGAGTAATTGGTTTCGTAGAGTTTATTCAGCGCGCGAAGGACACTGGCAGCGTCACTGCTTCCGCCGCCCAGCCCCGCGCCTATAGGAATTTTTTTCATGAGAGAAATGGTTGCGCTGCCTTTAATCTTTGAGATTTCAAAAAATTTTTCAGCTGCCTTATAACAAATATTTTTTCTGCCGAAAACTCCTTTAAAATGAAGCTTGTCGGAAGGCTTGACGGTTATTTTGTCAAAAATCGGAACGGGAACAAAAAGGCTGCGGATAAGATGTAATCCGTCGTGTCGTTTGCCCAAAACTTCCAGACCAAAATTAATTTTTGCATTAGCGAACAAGACCATAAATATATTTTAACAGAACGTTTGAAAAAAATCAAGAGGTTTTTACCGAAGAAAAATCCCGTGATTTTTTCCGCATGTTTTTAACGGGATTTTTGAGGGCAAATCCGTGCAGAAAGCCGTCACGGATTATATAGCCCATCACGAATAGCCCCAGCCAGCCGAAGGCGGTGTATAGTTTCGCCACCAGCTGAGAAAAGCCGAAAAAGCCCAGCGCGCCGCCGAGAATTACGACGAGGAGAATGCGGATGATAATCGGAATTTTATGCTTGCCGAAGCTGTGGATTACGCCAAACCCCGAGCTTACCGCCGTGGTAATAATCGCCATGAACATGAGCGGGATATAGAAAAGCCCCAGATTTTTGCCTAAAGACGCCATCATCGGCAATTCCGCGCTGGCGGAAAAATCTTGCGTCCGCCAGAGAATCAGCCACATTATGACGGCGATTCCGGTGAGGGCGAGCGTGGATACGACACCGACAAGCACCGAGGTTAAGCGTGTTTTTATTTGGTTGCGCAAGGCGGAAAGGATCATGACACAGGGAAGAACGTTGTAGCTGGCGTACAAAAGCGAGGGGAAAAACCAGTGCCAAATGCCCTCGTCGCTGAGGGTGACGGGCTGAATTGCGGCTGACGGTACAGGGGTTCGCGTTAGGAAAAGCACGCCGAGAATTGTGATTCCAACGACCATAAGCGGGGTAAGCACTATATTAACGGCGATGATTCCTTGCGCGTCCTTCAGGAAGACGATGAGGCAAAAGGCGGAAAAAAGCACAATTCCCAGCCATTTTGGCGCGCCGAGAATTTCGCTGAAAAACGCGCCGCACGCCGCGGTCATGACGATGTAGGAGCAGAACAAAAATAGCGCCATTAGGATGTGTGTCAGCAGGGCGAAGCCGCCGCCGCCGAAGTACGAAGCCGCCGTATCTATGCGTGATGTGCGGATTTTTTCCAGCACGAGGAAGGCGACGAGCCCGAAGAGCAGCCCGCAAAGCAGCACGCCCCAAAAAGAGTGAGGACCGTTTTTGATGAAAAACTGCAGCATTTCTTGCCCTGACGCAAAGCCCGCGCCGATGATTATGCCGATATAAGTCAACGTTATTTTAATTTTTATCCCCTCCGCGCAGGCGACAGACGTCCCGCGTTTTATTTAAATTGTACTTGACAATGCCGATGGTCTGTGATATACTTTATTATAGGTTAATGGGGTTGATATTATGAATAATGCCGATAAAGCGATGGAGAAGATCGTGGCGTTGTGCAAGGGGCGCGGGTTTGTCTACGCGGGGAGCGAAATTTACGGCGGGCTGGCGAACTCGTGGGATTACGGACCGCTGGGCGCGGCGTTCAAGAATAATGTGAAGCGGGCGTGGTGGACGGATTTTGTGCAAAAGTCGCCCTACAATGTGGGGTTGGACAGCGCGATTTTGATGAATCCGCAAGTGTGGGAGGCGAGCGGGCACACGACGGGATTTGCGGACCCGCTGATGGACTGCAAGGCGTGTAAAACGCGGCACCGTGCGGATAATTTGATAGAGGCGGTCGGCGAGAATACGGCGGGCTGGTCTAACAAGAAGATGCAGGATTATATTGCGGAACATAACGTGGTTTGCCCCAACTGCGGCAAGAGCGATTTCACGGATATAAGGCAGTTTAACTTGATGTTTAAGACGTACGCGGGCGTCACGGAGGATGCGAAGAATGAGATTTTCCTTCGACCCGAAACGGCGCAGGGGATTTTTGTGAATTTCAAGAACATACAACGCACTACGCGCAAGAAAATTCCGTTTGGCGTGGGGCAGATTGGGAAGTCCTTCCGCAACGAGATTACGCCGGGGAATTTTATTTTCCGGACGCGGGAATTTGAGCAGATGGAGCTGGAATTTTTCTGTAAGCCGGGGACGGAGCAGGAATGGTTTGTATATTGGAAACAAAAGTGCTATGATTGGCTGATGGGCTATGGTATGCGGGGCGAGAACGTTAAAATGCGCGACCATTCGCCCGAGGAATTGTCCCATTATTCCAACGCGACGACGGACATTGAGTTTCAATTTCCTTTTGGATGGGGCGAGCTGTGGGGGATTGCCAGCCGCACGGATTTTGACCTCACGCAGCACGCAAAACATAGCGGGGACAATTTGGAGTATATAGAAGCGGACGGGAAGGAAAAGTACATTCCATATGTGATTGAGCCGTCTTTGGGGGCGGACCGAGTGGCGTTGGCGTTTCTGGTTGACGCGTACGATGAGGAGCAGATTGGCGCGGAGGATGTCCGCACGGTACTTAGGCTTCACCCGAAGCTTGCGCCTTTTATGGCGGCGGTCCTGCCGTTGTCGAAGAAGCTGGCTGAGCCCGCGCAGGCGTTGTTTGCGCGATTATTAGAGGCGGATTACGTGTGCGAGTATGACGATACGGGGAGCATAGGCAAGCGGTATCGGCGGCAGGATGAGATAGGCACGCCGTATTGCGTAACCTACGATTTTGAGAGCGAGACGGATAAGGCGGTCACCGTGCGTGAGCGGGATTCGATGGAGCAGGAGCGGGTCTCTATAGATAAGTTGGCAGCATATTTAAATGAAAAGTGAGTTAATGTGGAAAAATTTTCAGCGGAAAATATAAAATACAAAAGTGGGGGATTACATGTTTAAGCTATTGAATATCGGATTTGGGAATTTTATTTCCGGAGGGCGGCTGGTGTCGATTGTCAGTCCGGATGCCGCGCCGATTAAACGCATTATTCAGGGGTCGCGCGAGGCGGGGACGCTGATTGACAGCACATGCGGGAGAAGGACGCGCTCGGTTCTGGTTATGGACAGCGGGCATATTGTTTTGTCGTCGGTCATGCCGGAAACCGTGGCGCAGCGGATTGCCGAAGAGTAGAGGAGGAGCTCCCGGGAGAAGGGAAGGGAAAGAATGGGGAAGAAGGGCAAGGTTTTTATTGTGTCGGGACCTTCCGGTGTGGGCAAGGGGACGCTGTGCAAAAATGTTGTGGCGCTGTGCAAAAACATACCGAATTTAGACGTTTCGCTGGTCGTGTCGGTGACGGAGCGGGAGCCGCGCGTGGGGGAAGTCGACGGGGTGCATTATCATTTTTGCTCGTCGAAGGAGTTTGACGATTTAATCGCAACCAACGGCTTGCTTGAGTGGGCGACGTACAACGGGAAGCGATACGGGACGCCGCGCGCGGAGGTAGAAAGCGACTGTGCGGCGGGAAAACATACTATTTTGGAAATTGAAGTTGTGGGGGCGAACCAAATTCTCGAAAAGATGCCGGAGGCGGTCTCGGTATTTGTCGTTCCGCCGGACAGAGAAACGTTGCGAAAACGGCTGATTCAGCGGGGGACGGAAACAGAGCGGCAAATTGAGCAACGGCTCGCGATTGCAATGCAGGAATTTCAGCAAGCAAGCCGCTACGCGCATGTAATCGTGAACAGGGACTTGAAAAGCGCGACGGATGAGTTATTGAATATTATCAAAGGAGGAGTGTAAATGTTGATTTCACCATCGCTTACAGGGATAACGAGGCGTGTCCCGAATTTATACACATTAGTAATGGCGGCAGCTAAGCGCGCGCGACAGATTGCGAACGAGGGAAAGGAATTGCAGCCGGGTGTACGGGAAAAAGCGGTGTCGCAAGCCGCAAATGATATATATGACGGAAAAACGGTTGTGTTGGAATAGAACAAATAAATAGTGGAAATACGATTTTGTTTTTAGCGAATTATGCGCTGTCAAAAATAAATTTTACGAAATATTACAATTATGTTACAAGAATATTAAATTTATGTTACAGAACTATTAAATTTCTGTGACATTTCTTTTTTTTAATAAAAATTATAGCATAATTATAGAAGAATGTGGAAATAATAAAATATTTTTACAAAGGAAGAAAAATTTCCTAAAAATATTTTGCAGCTTGACAAAAAAATATTTTTAACTTAAAAAATTTTTAGGATTTGATTTTATGTTAAAAAAATTATTAGCAATTATAATCATATTCACTCTTATGTTGGGAAATACGATGTTTATGCCTCAATTGGGTAACGGTATTCCCGAAATATTCGAAAAAACTTTTGGCGCATCTAATATAACCGGATATTTTTATATAAGCGACGTAGACATTGTCGACAAAACAATATCTTCATTCAGTACTCGTACTAATCACACCGTGTATAATATAAGCACCAAAACGACGACGACATTATCTACTAGCTATGTCTTGGATATTGGGACGGCTTTCGTAGATATGCACGAGCTTGATTATGCATATCAAGGCTATTGGTACAATGTTATGGGTGACCACGAACCAACATCTTCTGGATATAGCGGAAGTACTTATATACAAGAAGACGTATGGCACGGTGGTGGGCTACCTCTTTCAGACGCTTATACAATTCGTTCAGGGAACGGTACACTTTCAAATCCATATAGACTTTCGGATAGTGTAGCCATTTTCAATTTCACCGGATATTTTTATAACGCTGGAGCAGACATTTCCGACAAAACAATATCTTCATTCAGCACGCGTACGAATCACGCTGTGTATCATATAGGTACCCAAAATGCGACGACGTTATCTACTAGCTATGTCTTGGATATTGGGACGGCTTTCGTAGATATGCACGAGCTGGATTACGCATATAAAGGCTACTGGTACAATGTTCTTGGTGAGTACGAACCAACATCTTCTGGATATAGCGGAAGCACTTATATACAAGAAGACGTATGGCACGGTGGTGGGCTAACATATGATACATCTTATTCGATTCGATCGGGAAGTGGTACATTGTCAAATCCATATAGAGTTTGGTCAGGAGCTGACACGTCAACGCCACCGCCGACAACTCCACCACCGACAAACGTATCGGGAAGCACGACATATAAGCCGAGTATTAGCACATCAAATCCGGTTGAAGATTCCTACATGACTATCGGTAATGCAAAAGCGTCAGGGTATACGAAGTATCTGTATGTAGGACGCAACGGGAGTTTCTCATATGAGAAAAGCTTCACCGGCACATCCACGACTTACACGCCATCAGCGTCAGACGTAGGAAAAACGCTTACCTTCTATTTTTATTATTATGATTCCAGTAGCGGATATACAGGATATACCATGGATTCGGATACTACCAATGCGGTTCAAGCGGCAACAATAGCGCTGGTCGCGCCGGGATATGCGCCGACGGGGAGTACGATTCCGGGATACACGCTCACAGCTCCAACGATAACGGGAACATACAGTTTGCGGTGGTATCGCTA
>JAISFC010000036.1 GCA_031263785.1 Clostridiales bacterium
TTGCGTAGGGATGCCGAAAATAAATCCGTTCATGCTTGTTCCGTCCAAATCCATGCTGCACTTATTCGGGTTTTCAATCGTGAGCGTCACCATATGCCCGGTACTGCCCGCGCTAATCAACACCGCTTGATTATGTACGCCTATAAGCCCTATTGGAGTTGAAAAAACTGTGGTCAGCACTAAATTTTCAACTTCTTTGCGCACCTGCGCTACAGGGAGCTTAATAACATATTTGTTTGCGCCCGAGCCGTTTATCTTGATGTTCATGCTGTTGGAAGACTCATCCGCCGCACGTGCCAAATTATCATTGATAATTTGTTCCGTAACCTCAAAAGTAATAGTGTCATCCGTGGGCAATGAAGGTGTAACAGTCACCGTCGGCGTATACTTATCCTTACTGCCGCCGCCTCCACCGCCTCCTCCTCCACCACCGCCACCCGGCGTGGGAACAACAACGGTCGTACCGCTATCCGTAACAGTAAGTGACGGTGCGCTCATTTCCGGCGTAACCCAAAGGTCAGATTCCACCTCACTGGCTTTTTTTGTATAGCTTACCCCGGAAGGCGAAACTGTGTCATGCTCGGCGTCTGCCGATGTCGCAAATCTGATATCAGCGTTGCCGGCGCCTACTGCCAAAAATCGAACGGTTATCAGAGCTTCGTTGTTAATAGACTTATATTCGTTGTTAGTAAAAAACAATTTATACAGCCCATTGTCGTTATCCAAATACGGATAATTAAAATTTGTCTCATACCAATATATTGCACCGTTCCAACCGCTTGATTCCAATGCTTGTCCGGGCGTTATCCCCGCGCTTCCGTCGCGTACTGCCCCCTCCGGTTGGCGACCGCTTTCTAAAGGCACTCCATCCACATTCACAACCTTTACCACAGCGGGATTAAAATGTATTGGCAACGTAATAGTCCGCACATCTGTTCCACTCAATGTAACCGTAGCCTGAACAAATTCCCCCGTAACTAACGTAGTTTTGTCAAGTGTGATAGCTGCCGTGTCGCCGCCTGCCGCAATAACGGGCGTCAACGCCAACATCATTGTGAAAACAATCAATCCTGAAATAATCCTTTTCAATGAACTTCCTCCTTTTAATATGCGCTGCGTATACACGAGCGTTTTCATTTGTATTTCAAACTCACAAGATATTAAACAACCTGCCTAAAAAGCTCTATTCCCTGCTGAAGTCCACTTTTATACCGGGACCTGTCCAGTTTTCCATCGTTTTACTGCCCGCGCGCCGCTCATATTCATGTGAAATTGATGCCTCCATGAATTCGTAATACGCCCAATGGTCATGAGGTAGGTCGACCCAATTAACGACTAATTCCGGCAATATGCCTATTTCGTCAACTCTCCGCTTCAACACGCGGTTAATCAGCTTTACCGCCTCTGCGCGCGTAATATTCTGGTTCGGAGCGAACGTCAAATCCTCATAGCCGTCAATCCAACCCAACTGATACGCGGAGGCAATGTATTTTTCCGCCCAATGCCCTGTAATATCCGTGAATTCGTGAGAGGCGTCTTCATTAAAATCATCGAACCGCATCGCAATTGTAGCAAACTCTGCGCGCGTGATAAAATTCTTCGGCATAAATGAGCCGTTCGGATATCCCATTACTACCCGCGCATTACGCATAGTCGCCACTTCCTCGAGCGACCACGCCTCATCGCTTAAATCCCAAAATGTGTGCGCGCTTGTACGATACTTTTGGCGGCTTTCCTTATTTAAAAGTCGGAAAAATATTGTTGCCACTTCTTCGCGGGTGATATATTGTTCGGCATTAATCATGCTGTCTTTATATCCCAATAGATATTGATAGTGGTCCGAATAATTCAGCAAGCTGCCGGGGTCATACGTTTCAGTATCCAATGCCTCCGTATAGTAGAACTCAACAACATTTTGCGACTCCACAGCCTTTATTGTAATTTTCTTAACGCTTATATCATCAAGGTCGTAATTACGCAGGTCCGGCGCATTTGCTTCAACCTCGGTGCCAACGATAACGCTGGTGACTTGCTGCTGGTATATCACCCTGCCGGTTTTCCTGTTTATACATTTTATCATTAATGTAGAATTCGGCTGCTTTCCACCGCCTCCGCCGCCTCCACCACCGCCGCCTCCGCCGGTGTTACCTGACCTCACATAAACGGGCTGGTTGGCAGGGAGCAAACCGTTTACAGGCGTCACACCCGTTCCCGTTAAATCAGGCATCCCCTTAAAAGCATAAGTAGTAGATATATTCGGGTCATAGTTGTTACATGTAAAACCGTCTAAGTTTAACGGAAAATCCTCTTTCCCTATTTCAAACATCAGATTGTAACCTTCCACTTGATAGCCTACGACACCCGTCAGCATATCATTTCGCAGATTAACAAAATCAACGACGCTTTCGTACGTTGTCCCGTGGTCAACTTCAATCAGGTCAAAATTGTCAAGGCTTAACAGCAATTTCGTCTTTTCCGTAATATCGGGAATTCCGTTCGCCATGTCACTTATAATCCTGTACGGTTCTTTGGCATTAGCAAAAATTTTATCATTAATTGTGCCGTCCATAGGTACGCCCACGAACACTGCATAACCGTCATCATTGGCTATCGCGGGAACCTGCAGTGGCGAACCGTTCTCATCGTCATAGATTTTAACCTCCGCGCCGGGTGTAACCCCCTCAACAATTACCGTCGACGTGTCGTTCCCCGTGGGAATTACAATCACATTTGTAGGTTTTTGAGATTTTTCCTCGCGTATTTCAAATTGCGCATTCTGCATTTCAGGAAAGATTGTTATGTTTGAATCAAATGAGTACGTATTCTTCGATACAATCAATGGACCTACAGGCGCCAATATATCGTAAAAACTGTCCGTTTGTGTGGCAAACTTATCAAAATTCGTCAATCGGAAGTCAGCCTTGCTTTCCGCTCTGAAATGGAAAGTACAAAGCCACTCGTCTTCGCCGTCCAAAGTGAGCGACCCGCCCGGCGCTTCAGGCGTATTTTTAACCTGCAAAAGTATTTTTACAAAACGATTGTTCACGTCAAATCCGGGATAGTTTCCATTTACAAACAGCTCAAATTTGGGATTTACCGTTACAATTTTGTTCTCGCTATCCTCGCTTATTACAGGCGTAACGGGATTCCCTTCGTTATCCAGCCACACTACACTCCCACCGGTCGGCAAGTCGAAAATAAGCGGTATGTTCACCGAAACCAGACTTTCCACATTCCGCACACGTACTTCCAAAGAGAATGTGTCGCCAACCAAACACCATGACGCGCCGCCGTTGTCCGCCTTTGCCACAGTGTACACCGTTTCGGCGGACGGCAAAGATGTCAGCGACGGGTATTCGCTTTGGAACGCAATTTTGGGATAAGTGTACTGCGGCACGGAACCTGCATATAAAGCGTAATCATAATATGTTGTAGGCGAAGGTTTTCCGGCTCCGTCTTCAGACGTAGACAAACGTATGTCCGCCGAACCAACGCCCACTACCTTCATATAGACTGAATATATTGACTGCTCCCCCGCAAGCGTCCTGCCTCCTCCGCCATACTCAGCAAGTACGCCGATAACGCCCTTTTCATTATTAAAGAACGGGTAATAATCATTGCTAAACAAAATTGAACCGCGCCACGTATTTCCCGAGCCGCCAATAGCAGTTCCCGGTTGCAGGAATGCCGCACTTTCACGAGCGGTAGTTAAGATATCCCCATCTTGATTGCACACTTTTACAACATCGGGATTAAAATGCAACGACGGGGTAGCTATGGACAAATTTTCAAAGTTGCTCATATTGACGGTCACTTTGACAACCTCTCCAACCGTCGCAGAGACTAAATCGCCACCGAGTTGATCTGTCACCGCAATCGATATAGACGCGGTGGAATCCGAATAAACAAGGTCAACAAAATTACTTACAGGTGCTAATAATATTAGAATACAGATTACGGAGAGTGCTCGCTTGAACATACTAAACATAATTCACTCCTGTTCTTGTACGACATCTCCCCCAATCTGCCGTTGTTTTTTAAGATACATATATAGTTGTTCTTCGACAAATGATTTTGTATTGTGCGTTCTTTCGACAAAACTTACTACACCAATATAATATTACAAAAAACAAACAATGTCAAGAAAAATTTTTAAATTTATAAATATTTTTTTATTTGCATTTTTAGGTGTATTTTAAACGGTTTTTGCCGTTTGACACGTGATTTTAGAAAAAAATTCGCAAAAATAATTGCTAGTTATTAGCAAATAAAAGATTTTTCACCCAAATTTTAAATGTTTTTTAAACAATCACTGCTCCATTGACAAATTTAGCATGAGTATCCACAAGAATTATATCCTCGCCTATTTTTTTTATGTTGCACCACGGTATGATATAATCGTCATTTTTCCACAGACCGAAGCCGCCACCCGGCACAATAATTGCGGTAAGCCGTCCGCTTAATATATCCACCTCACAGTCACCAACGCATCCCAGACGTTTCCCGTCGAAAATATCAATAACTTCTTTACTGCATAAGTCTTGAATTCTTTCCATAAAAAACACCCCTTCGGAAAATATATTCCGAAAGGGCGAAAATATTTACACTAACTAAAAGCTCTATACTTCCTCGTTACCCTCGCCATTATCTACGCCGTCATCTATGTCATCATTTATGCCATCATCTACGTCATTATTCATGTCATTTGCAAGCTTCAGCACATATCCGCGCGTTATAACCGCGGCAGTTTCCGCACGTGTGATAGTTCCTGCAGGCGCAAACGTTCCGTCGGGATAGCCTTCTATCAGACCATTGTTTCTCGCTATCATCAAAAGTTTAAGCAAATCCTGCGGAATAGATTCGCAATCCGTGAACACAGCGGCAAGCTCTTCATCGATAATTTCACCGAGGTCTTGATTTTCCAGCCCTAAAGCCCTCACAAGAGAAACCGCGACATCAATACGGGAGGCGGGAGCTTCGCCGTCAAAAATAGTATCTTCCCCATCATCATTCGTTATGAAAAAGTCTTTAACAGCCTCAACGTAAGGAAATGACCATGAATCCGCCGCGATATCCGAAAATGTCGGCTCGGTAACTTCAACAAGAGGAACCTCAATGCCCAATGTCAAGAATTTTGCGTACTCACTTCTTGTA
The DNA here is from genome assembly GCA_031263785.1 of Clostridiales bacterium. Lineage (GTDB taxonomy): Bacteria > Bacillota > Clostridia > Monoglobales > WRBX01 > JAISFC01. The sequence goes on from JAISFC010000036.1 coordinate 5,155, forward strand.
ACGTCCCCGTCGGGTTGGAAAGTGCCGTCCTCGTAGCCATTGAGCACATCGCGGGCTTCAAGCGCCGTAACGTATATGTACGCCCAATAATCCTCCGGGACATCAGAGAAGGTAACCTCTGCACCATCACCTTCAGGCGCATCCGCGGTGACCACCGGCAACGCGCCATAACACAGACTGAACCCGAATACTGCCAACAACATCCATGAAACAACTTTTTTCATACTTCTTCCTCCTATAAATTTTTTTTGCACGGCTCTATGAACCTGCTTGTGCACTGTAGTAAAAAACCTTTCCGCTTATCGCGCTCCCCAAATTTTCTTACCTCACTTATATTATCATACATAAAAATTTTTGTCAACATTTTCGTCAAAATATTTTATAAATTTACACGACCGCCGCTCATAATACGGGATTTTTGCTCTTGAGAAGTGCGTACATCTTTTTTTTGTACTCTTCCACGCCGGGTTGGTCAAACGGATTTACACCTAACAAATACCCGCTTATCGCACACGCCTTTTCAAAAAAATACACCAGCTGCCCAAACGAATTTTCATCACGTTTAGGTATCTCCACAAGCAAATTGGGCACACCGCCCGCCTCATGCGCCTGAACGGTACCCTGCCTCGCCATTTCATTGACAAACGACATGTTTTTCCCGTCTAAAAAATCCAATCCGTCGCCGTCCTTGCTATTTGACGGAATTACCATTTCTCTGTTGGGACTGCCGATTTTTAGAACGGTTTCAAAGATATTGCGCGTTCCGTCCTGAATATACTGCCCTAAAGAATGTAAATCCGTGGAAAATTCGACACTAGCGGGGAAAATTCCCTTATGATTTTTTCCTTCGCTTTCGCCGAAAAGCTGTTTCCACCACTCCGCAAAAAAACGGAGCGACGGCTCGAATCCAGCTAAAATCTCAATGTTTTTACCTCTGCCCAGCAAAATATTACGAATTGCCGCATATTGATAACACATATTATTAAGTACATTTTCATCACTAAAATTCTCCGCGGCTGTTTGCGCTCCTTCCAATATTTGTGCAATATCCGCACCTGCCACCGCCAACGGAAGCAGCCCTACCGCCGTCAAAACACTGTACCGCCCGCCAATATCGTCGGGGACCGCAAAGGTTGCATACCCCGAAGCGTCCGCCAGCTTTTTCAGCGCACCCTTCTCGCGGTCAGTTATCGCGTAAATACGCTCCGCCGCCTCGGTCTTGCCATACTTTGACTCCATCAGCTCACGAGCGAACCTGAACGCCGCGGCAGGCTCCAAAGTAGTTCCGGATTTAGACACTACACACACGGATATCCGCTTATCGCGCACATAATCCAGCAAATCTCCCAGATAATCCGGGCTTAGATTGTTCCCGATAAAATATACTTGCACACCCTGCTTGTGATTGTGAAAATTGCCCTTGAGGAACTCAATCCCCGCGCGCGCTCCGAGATAAGAGCCGCCGATACCGCAAACCAGCAGCACGTCACTATTTCCCCGAATTATCTCCGCCGTCTGACGTATTCGCTCGCACTCCTCACGGTCGTAATTGCTCGGGAGGTCAACCCACCCCGTAAACTCGTTTCCCGCACCCGTTTTCCCGTGCAAAGCCTTGTGCGCATTGCTGACGGATTCAAAATACGCCACCAGCTCATTCTGCGTTATACCGCTGTTTTCGTAACTAAATTTAAGCATATTCCTTTTCCTTTCTATAAGTGTTTCTTTATCTGCGTTTTTTTAGCTTTATAAGCGGCACTGCCTCGCCCTGCAACCTGCGCGCTATATTATTAAATGCCTTCGCCGCCTGCGATTTTTTATCAAGCACGACGGGTTTTTGCTTATTCGCCGCATAAATAACCCGCTCATCTTCGGGCACTATCCCCAGCGCATCAATGCCCAATATATCGATAATTTCATCAATATTCATGGACTTCTTACGCCTTATCAAGTCGCCGCGCACCTTATTTATAAGCAGCATTTGATTCGGAATTTTCATGCTTTCCAACATGCCTATCGCCCTGTCCGCATCACGATTGGCAGCCATGTCCGGCGTCGTGACAACTATCGCCAAATCCGCCGCGTAAACGGCATTTTCAAACCCATTCCCAATGCCGGCGGGGCAGTCTATCACTATATAATCAAACATCGTTGCGTATTGCGCGCAAAGCGCTTGCATCTTCAGCGGCGTCATATTCAAATTGGAATTTATTTGAGGCGCGGCAAGTAAATATAATCCGTCCCCGTTGCAGCAAATTACAGCATTTTGCGGCTCAACATTTTCCATAACGACATCGCCGAAATCATATACAACATCGTCCTGCACCCCTACCGTTAAATCAATATTGCGCAGCCCTATATCGCCGTCTATCATAAGAACGCGGTTGCCCAATTGCGCCAAAACCGCTGCAATATTAACCGTGCAGGTGGTCTTGCCCACACCCCCTTTTCCTGAAGTTATAACGATTATGCGTTTCATAAAGTCCTCCCGTTTATGGTAAAAGTTGATTGTGTGCCTCAATTGGGTCGCTTACTTCCAATACCTTGAAATACTCATCAAACACATCGCGCGCAATCGGGGCGGCATAATTCCCGTGTCCGCCGTGCTCTACCACGATTGCCACTGCAATTTCCGGCTTAGATAGCGGAGCCAGCGCCACAAAAACCGCATTTGCCGCACCCTTTGCAACCGTTGCCGTCCCCGTTTTACTCCCCACCGGGATTTTATAGTTGCTGAACACATTTGCCGCCGTCCCGCCCTCCGACGCGTCGCCCAAACCTTGCATAATTGCATCATAATTGACTTGCGAAATTTCCGTCTGCTGCAAAATCTGCGGACTGTAATTTATGTTTTCGCCTTCTTCAGAATTGCTGTTTATGCCCTTAATCAGATGCGCGCTGTACAGCGTCCCCCCGTTAGCCACCGCGGCAACATAATTAGCCAATTGAAGCGGCGTGACAAGATTATCACTTTGCCCTATGGCGGCTTGGAGCGTATCTCCCACATACCATTGCGCGTTGTTTTTTTCCCTGTATTCAGGCGACGCCAAAATTCCCGCGGTTTCTCCCGAAATCTCCACGCCCGTGAACTGACCCAATCCAAATTTTTTGCCGTATTCCGCGAGCTTGGTTATTCCCACGCGTCTTCCTACATCGTAGAAAAAATAATTGCAAGACACTTTGAGCGCATCGCTGACGTTGACCAGCCCATGCGTCCTGTGCAAATCCGTCCAAACCCAACAAGTGGGCGCATATCCATACTTTTCGTACTCTCTGTAGACGCCTTCGTCCTGAATCTGGTCCGAAGGAGTTATAACGCGCTCCTCCAGCCCCGCGACCGCCGTCAGTATCTTAAAAGTGGAACCCGGCTCGTAGGCGCCGCCGATAGCGCGGTTAAACATGGGTCGATTGGAGTTGGCGGCTAAGCTGTTATAATCCTCGATGAAGGTTTCCGGATTAAAGCTCGGATAACTTGCCATAGCCAAAATTTCGCCGGAATTGACATCAAGCACCACTCCCGCCCCGCTTGACGCGCTCGACGCGTCTTTATTCTTCCGCATAGCAAAAATATTGCTTTCCAATGACGCCTCCAAAACCTTCTGCAAATTGCTATCTATAGTAAGGATTCCGTAATCGCCCGCGATGGGGTCATGCGAAACGGTCGACGAAGCTCCGCGCCCCGTTGTTATAACCGCCGAAATGCCGTCCTGCCCGCGCAAGTACGGCTCCAGCACCTTTTCCACCCCGTCCTTGCCGATAGTGTCGTTCACGGAGTATCCCTCATCCTTTAATTCCGCGTATTCTTCCGCGTAAATAATATCCACGCGCCCCAAAATATGCGCCGCAAGCGTACCCTCCGTGTACTCGCGAATGGAATCCACCACAATGTTCACGCCGACAAAATCATCACTCTGCTCCTTTAAAATCGTAACCGCCATATTGCTGACGTCCGTTGCGAACGTATAAGGCGCGTTATTGGCGAATCCCCGTTTCTCCATCTCATAGCGCACACCTATAATCTGACGCACGCGCTTCGCATCCGCTTCATTGACAATCCCGTAGCGTTCCGCCAAAAAATTCAAAGCCGCATCGCTGGCGGTGTTTTCCGGCAATTTCATAAATCTTAGCATATCGTATGCATCTTTCTCATCGCCGATGTAGTTAAAAGGCGGATTCAAGGCTATCGGCAAAGTGTCTGTATATACATCCTTTGTTTGAGCCATGACGTCAATAATGCGCGTAATTAGGCTGTTGAGGCTGTCTTTTTTTATCGCTTCCTTTTGCAGGACGACAGAAAAGCCCATCCTATTCGTAACAAGCGGGCGACCATAGCGGTCAAAAATTTCACCGCGCGGCGCTTTTATCGGCAGGCTTGTCCGTGTGCGGCTTTCTGACAATGTTTTATACTCAACGCCTTGCACAACCTGCAATTGCACGAGCTTTAAAAGAACAATCGCCGCAAAAATCGCCAAAAATATTAAGATTATTTTAAAACGTTTTTCTTTCAATGTAATCATTTATTTTCTCCATCAGCACATATATTGGAACCGCAACCACCGTTGTGTACAGCAATTCGGGGACAATTATCTTCGAGAACACATAGATAATATTCATTTGTCCCCATATGAAAAATGCAAAAAAATAGTACAAAATGCTATATGTAAGCTCGGCAGCCGCGGTGAAAAACAGCACGACAATGCGTTTATGCTTAAAAAATCCCTTGCACAACACACCGACGAAAAAGCCTATATACATGAACAAAATCGCATTCAGCCCCACTATGCGCCCGGAAACAATGTCGTACAACAGCCCCATTCCCGCTCCGCATATCGCGCCCCATTCCTTGCCCGAAAGCATACCCGCAACAACTACTAATACTAAGCATATTTGGGGAGCAACCCCGATAAAAGTAAGCTCGCGGAAAATCGTTGTTTGCAATGCGACGAAAACTAATGACGAAAATATATAAAACGCAATTTTCAATTCTCTGCCTCCCCTACTTTAAAACAAGCACTTCGGATACTTTTTCAAAATTAACAGCCGGCTCTATTATTGCATTTTGAGACACCGTCTGCGTTTCCGGCTTGACATCGCGGATTATCCCAATCAATATGCCCTTAGGATATATCCCACCAAGCCCCGACGTCTCTATAGAGTCTCCCGTTACGATGTTCGCGCCCTTAGAAATATAGGTCATTTTGCAAAGCAGGTCCTTTTGCAGCTCAAACTCGCCTTCTACAATGGCTACGTCCTGTGTGCGGACCACCAATCCTCCGACGGCGGTTCCGTCATTTATAATTGTAGTGACCTTTGCCCATTTAGCGCCCACCTCCGAAACGTAGCCCACCAGCCCTTTCGTTGTTATAACCGCTTGTTTGTCCGCAATACCGTCACCGGAGCCCTTGTTAATCGTGAAAACCGTGTACCAGTTGCTGACGTCCTTCGCGATAATTTGCGCGGCAATACTATCGTTGCTTTTTAAGCTGTCCTTAATCCCCACAAGGCTGCTAAGCCGCTCGTTTTCCAGCTTAGTATCCTCCAGCTCGCGGCTATTATTCTCCAAAACCGCCACCTGCGTCTCCAGCTCCTCAATTCGCTTCCCCGCCGCCTCCAAATCGCCGAAATGCGCGAAAAAGTCCTGCACATTGTGCGTTACCGAGGTGAATACAATCTGGAAAGGTAAAACCATCGTACTCAGCCCGTCCTTGCCCAAATTAGCCCTTGCCTTGTCGGACGTATAAGACGCCATGAAAACTAAAAACACTATAGTCAACGAGATTATTAAAACCGCTATTTTATGCTCAAATATATACCTCATAAGCCGCCCCTACCTTTTCGTACTCATCAACATTGAGCGCAAATACTCCATTTCATCTATAACGCGCCCCGTACCGACAACCACGCAATCCAGCGGATTAAGCGCTATATGTACCGGGATTGAAACCTCTTTTTCAATAAGCTTGTCCAGCTCGGCAATGAGCGCTCCGCCGCCGGTCAGCATTATGCCGCGTTCCATTATGTCCGCCGCCAGCTCCGGCGGAGTTTCCTCCAGCGTTTGCTTTATGCAATTGACAATCGCCATCGCGGGCTCCAGAAGCGCCTCCCGAATACCCAACGAGGTCACTACCTTTGTTGCCGGCAGCCCTGTTATCGTATCGCGTCCGTTCACCTCGACCGATAGCTCCTGCTCAAGCGGAAACACGGACCCTATCGTCATTTTAACCATTTCCGCCGTTCTGTCACCCGTTATAATATTGAGATTTTTTTTGATAAAGTGGACAATCGCTTCGTCGCACTTGTCACCCGCTATACGGAGCGCCTTTGCGACAACGATACCGCCCAGCGACATTACGGCAACATCCGTAGTCCCTCCGCCGATGTCAACGACCATGGACCCCGTCGGCTCAGATATAGGCAATCCCGCCCCAATCGCCGCCGCTACAGGCTCTTCAATAAGGTACGCCTCGCGCGCCCCCGCTTGCATAACCGCCTCTTCCACCGCGCGTTTTTCGACTTGCGTCACTCCGCTCGGGATACACACCACCACACGCGGCTTAAAAAATCCACGATTGGGCATGGCTTTCTTTATAAAATACTTCAGCATGTTTTGCGTAACGTCAAAATCGGCAATAACTCCGTCCTTCAGCGGGCGTGTAGCCACAATGTAGCCGGGCGTCCGCCCAATCATATTCTTCGCTTCATTCCCCACCGCCAGCACTTGCTTCGTGTTCTTGTTTATCGCCACAACTGACGGCTCGCGAACAACAATGCCGCGTCCTTTAACATGAACCAGCGTGTTTGCAGTCCCCAAATCAATTCCTATATCCCTCAAAAGTCCGGGCATATTGCTCACTTTCCTTCTTAATTTCTAAATTGTTCTTCCAATATTTCAGTCAGTCGGCACAACGGCAACCCGACAACATTCGCGTATTCTCCTGTGATTTTCTTAACGAATTTACCTGCAATCCCTTGAATTGCGTATCCACCCGCCTTGTCACGGCTTTCGTTTTTCTTGGAATACTCTTCTATTTCCCTGTCAGTCAATTTTCTGAATGTCACCTGCGTGTCCTCATAATCCACCACCGTCTTGCCGTCCGACAAGCGAATAAGCGCAATTCCCGTCAAAACCTCATGCTTCTTACCGCTGAGCTTTTCAAGCGTGTCCTTAGCATTTTTCACGCTTTTAGGCTTGCCCAATATGTTTCCGCCCAAAATAACCACAGTATCCGCGCCTATAACAATCGCGTCCGTTTCCAGCGTTTTTTTCGCAACATCACGCGCTTTTCGCAACGCCAACGTCATGACAATCTCGTGAGGAAGCAAACACTCATCATAATCTTCCCGAACATTCGCGCGCACAACCTTATGTTCCGCGCCAATCTGCGTCAGCAGCTCGCTTCTTCTGGGTGACGCCGACGCTAAAATAATCTTTTGCATTTTTATTGTAATGTCCCCTTTCTTTTCAAAATCAGCTC
>JAISFC010000041.1 GCA_031263785.1 Clostridiales bacterium
GATTCGGGCATTTTATACGTGTGGCTCACCGACAGCGGCGACGAAGAAAAAATAACCGTGAAGGCGGGCGGCAAGACGTATGCAAGCGCTTACACCCGCGCGGCGGACAACGATAATGCGGAAACGCTGGCAAGAATCGCGGGTGCGGACGATGTGAAGGTGATTCTCACTCCAGACGCGACCTCCAAAAACGCGGGCTATGACGGGCATATCGACGTGTCTCTCAACGATGTCGACTACGATGCGTACGCGTTGGCGATTCCGATGATTTTTGACAACGATACTATAGAAATAACCAATCTTGAAACCGTCGATTTCGCGGCGAAAGGGCTTATGGGGCTGCTTGTCAACGGCACATTCCTGAAAAGCGCGGCGGATTATGACTCGTCGAGCGAGGCTTTGGGCGTCATTAATGCCACCGGGAAGTTTCTGCTGAGCTGGACGGTCGAGGAAACCGTGCCGCTCGTGCCGCATACTTTGACGGAAGATGTGTACTTTAGGATTCACTATAGAGTCAAGGAAAACGTGTCTACGAGCGCGAGTTTCGCGATTGGGGAATACAATAAAACCAACGGAATTGACGGTGACCAGATTTTCGGAATCGATGGGCGGGGGATTTTATGCAGTAATCAGGGCGATTTGGGCGCTTACCTGCTTGTGGACGGCGACCACGGGATTTTGACGCAAAAATACATAAATCTGCTCGTTGAGGACATGCCGCCCGTCACGATTAGCGGCGATGTGAACAGCATCAGTTTGCAGGGGCGGGCGATGCTCACGGGCAAGCAACGGACGGATATTTCTGAGATTCCGTACACCCCCGATTTGGACAGAATGGACGCGGGGATTCGGGTGGAGATGTACGAGGTTGACGGCGTCGGCGGGATTGTGAAACAGGTGGGAAGCGTGGCGTACACGCAAGAAATGGACATGACCGCTGCAATCGACAACCCCACATCTACGCTGTATAATTATACGCTAAACATCCCGAGAACAGTGGCGAACGATTTAACGAGTAGTGACCCCGACGGCTCAAGTCCGAAATATATGCTCCGATTCTCGCGATTCGGCGACAACGGCGGAAGTGTGGTAGGGACGGTCCGCGAAGAAAGCTACCTCTGGGCGGACATTTATCTCGACGGGACGAGCGTAATCGCGGAGACAATCGACGAATCCACGCCTCTTACAATCGGCGGCACGGCGTATCTGTATGCAGGGGCGTTCTACCTCGCGACCGCGAACAAAATCGCCCTATCAACGGCGGATTTGAACACAATAAAGGGACAGGTCGGCAACAAAGACATCGCGGGTATCACGACAATTTACAATATTAATGAGTATTTGGGCGTTGATGCTGCCGACTACACAACGGTATTGCGATATGTGGGCAAAGAAAAGCTCCAACCCATTCCGTTGGTGGTCAATAATTAAAGAAACGTATTAACAAAGAATAAACGACGCGTTCAAATTTCGCGTCGTTTTAGCCTGTAAACAAACTATTTCGGACAAGGTTTTAGTTAAAATCTCATCGCGAAGGCGAATTTATTTCGCCGAAGCGATACCGTTAATTTTCCGCGCGGTGAGAGGATTTATCCTCGGAGCGCGGAAAATTGCGGAGGGGATATCACAAGGGGAACCTTGGTGCCCCTTGTGAGGCTGAAGACGAAGTCTTCAGCTCAAAAAAAAGTTGTTGACATTTTTCGCGCAAAGTGATATCATTAAAGTTAAGAAAAAAACCAGGCTTAATTTTGCAAAATACTACTTGCGAATAAAAAATTTATAGAAAAGGAGTGGATATTATGATTCTTTCCAGAAAAAACAGCGCAATCAGCTCGTCCCCGACGTTGGCGATTGACGCGAAGTTTAAAGCGATGAAAGAACAAGGCAAGGACGTCATTAGTTTTGGTGTCGGTGAGCCGGATTTTGACACACCTCAAAATGTCAAGCAGGCGGGTATCGACGCCATTAATCAGGGGTGGACGAAATACACCCCAACGAGAGGGTTTTTGAAGCTGCAGTATGTGATTGCGGCGCAGCTTATGAGGGACGACAGAATGGTGTACGACGAGGGGAATATTGTGGTGTCGAACGGCACGAAACACAGCTTGACGAACGCGTTTATGGCGATTTTGAATCCCGGTGACGAGGTGATAATCCCCGCGCCGTATTGGGTGAGCTATCCCGAAATAGTGAAAATCGCGGACGGCACGCCGGTTATCGTACAAACGAGCGAGGCGAACGACTTTAAAATCACGGCGGCTGAATTTGAGAACAGCATTACGGCGAACACGAAGGCGATTATCATCAATAGCCCGTGCAATCCGACGGGCGCGGTGTACACGCTGGAGGAGCTGGAGAGTTTGGCGAATGTGGCTAAAAAGCACAAGATTTTCGCTATTTCCGACGAGGTTTACGGGCAGTTCATCTACAACGACGTCAAGCACGCGACCATCGCGAAGTTTATACCCTACGAAACTATCATTGTGAGCGGGGTTTCTAAGAGTCACGCGATGACGGGCTGGCGGATCGGGTACACGGCGTCGACGGCGGAAATTGCGCAGATTATCGAGAATATTCAGAGCCACACGACATCGAATGCGTCGTCCATTTCGCAAGCGGCGGCGATTGAGGCGTTTAGGCGTAGTTCGCTGGGCAGCGTTGAGCAGATGCGCACGGAATTTAATCGGCGGCGGCTGTATTTGGTGGACGCAATCAACAAAATAAGCGGGATTTCCTGCAAGGCGCCCGACGGTGCGTTTTACCTTTGGGTGAACGTGAAGGGGCTGCTGGGCAACACATATTATGGCAGCACGATTGCTAATTCGTATGAGCTGTGCGAGAGCCTGCTGGAAAATGCGGGGATTGCGCTGGTTCCGGGCGAGTGCTTCGGGGTGCCGGGGTATGTTCGTTGGTCGTACGCGGCGAGCATGGAGAACATAGAAAAGGGCGTTGAGCGCTTGACGACCTTCGTAACGCACGGTGAAAAGACGTTTGTAGCGCACATATAAGCTTACTTATCCGCTCCTTGACGTATTCAGGCGGCTGGGCGGACTCGGAGTTATGAGCGATGGCATTAAAACCATCGCTTTTTTGGGCAAGGCGGTTTTACGGCGGAAATCCGGAGCATGTTACCATATTCGGGAGGTCGGGTGTATGAAAAAAAGCACGATTATTGCAGGGAGTCTGGCGGTTATTGTTGTGTTGTGTTTGGTAATTGCTTCGTGTTCCTCAAAAGGCGGCAGCGGAGGCGGTTTCCTGAATATAGGTAATAATAAGCCTGGGTCCGTAGATTTCGACGTTAAGTTGATGAATAAGCTGGATAACGGCGGGAATATTATTTTCTCGCCGTTCAGCATAAAAATGGCGTTTATGATGGCGGCGAACGGCGCGTCGGGGGCAACTAAGCAGGAGGTATTGAGTGCTTTCGGAGTGAGCGATTTGGACGCTTTTAACCAATCCGCGAAAAATGCGACTGTGGCGGTTAAAAGCAAGGAGCGCAACGAATACAGCTCAACCAGAAAGACTATGGCGTTTGAAATAGGCAATTCGATTTGGCTGAACAAGGATTATAAGGCGCCGACGTTTGCGAATGTGGCTTTTTCGCCGCAGTTTACGGCAAAGGTGCAGGAGTTTTTCCATGGAGTCAGCAATGTGGTGGGCAAGGCAAACAGGGTGACCGCGGTGAACGCGTGGATTGAAGATAAAACTCACGGGAAAATCGTCGGGGCATTGCCTGATAGCGAGGATTTTGACTACCTGTCCGCATTGGTGAACACGATTTACTTTAAGGCGGAATGGCAGAATCAATTTGAAAAATCGGCGACGCAAAAGAAGCGGTTCACGAATAAAAACGGCACGACGACATCGGTGGATTTTATGAATAAAACCGAAGGTATGGGCTATTTTGAGAACGGTAAATTCCAAGCGGTTGAAATTCCCTATTATACCGGCAGTGACGCGGCAATCAGCATGTTTATTTTTCTGCCGAAAAAAACATCGGGTGAGATAAACGCGAATGATATGAGCGCTGGTTTCTCGAAAAAAACGTCGGAGCTTGTCAAACTAAGCATTCCTAAGTTTAAAACGGATTTTAAAGACACGGAAATTAAGGATAAGCTGGAGCAATTGGGGATTGTTGAAGCTTTTGATGGAGCGCGCGCTCAATTTGACGGAACCTATGATAATTTGCCTGTCGGATTTAACGCTTATATTGATTTTGTGATACATCAGGCGTATATTGAGATAGATGAGAATGGGACAGAAGCAGCGGCGACGACTGTGAGTGGAGGACTTGTATGGGGTATTCCGCCCACCCCAAAAGAGTTTGTGGCGGACCACCCGTTTACTTATGTGATTCGCGATAATAGCTCGGGCGACGTGTATTTTATGGGGAAGATAGTTTCATTCAATTAAGCGTGGGGGCGAAAAAGGCTGATGAAAACAGCGGTTATTGGCGGGGGAAACATGGGCGGGGCGATTATTCGCGGCATGATTGGGAGCGGGCAATTTTTGGCGAGGGATACTGTGCTGCTCGACAGCGACGCCAAAAAATGCGCGGAATTTGCGGAGATGGGCGTTGAAGCGGTTATTAGTGTGAGCGATTTGACCGTTGATGTCGTGATTTTGGCAATCAAGCCGAGAGGATTCCGTATATTTATAACCCTGATTTGCTTGAAAAAATGCAAAACGGGAAATTGTATACGATAAAAGAATTTATAGATATAATCTTTCTAAAAAATTAAAAAAATTTAAAATTAAGTAATTTAATCATAGACTTAGGGAGGTTGAAAAATGAAAAAAATCACAAGTATGGTACTAAGTATCGTGATGATTTTTGGGCTTAGCGGCGTGTGGGCGGAAGGAGCGACGGCGGTGGATAAGGCGGAAAAGCTGGCGGATTTAGGGCTTTTTCGCGGTACCGAAAACGGCTATGATTTAGATGCGCCCGTGACCCGCGCTCAAGCGGTGACGATGGCTGTCCGTTACATGGGGCTGGATGGCGTGGACGCGCAGAGTGGCGCGGTTTTTGGCGATGTTCCGGTTGGGCATTGGGCGGCAAACGCGGTTTACAACGCGGTGGATTTGGGCATAACTAAAGGCACCGGCGCGACGACCTTTGACCCCGAGCGGCAGGTGACGGATTTGGAGTTTATAACATTTATCCTTCGAGCTATTGGGTTTGGCGATGCCGAGCCGGACACGAGTGTGATATTGGCGGAAAACTGCGGAATTGTGAGCGGCGGTTATCCACGGGAATATAATTTCACGCGTACGCGCATGGTGGAAATTTGCTATAAGGCGTTGGGGGCGTCGATGGCAAGCGGGCGAAGAATCTGCGATTATTTGGCGGAAAATGGCGTTATAGACGGCGGGAAATTGCCTGAAGACCTGAAAACGGCTCCCGAACCCACGGCGTCCATACCATCGCCGACTTCAACAAGTGAACCGTCAGGCAATGGCGGCGGCGGAAATGGAAGCGGCGGCGGAGGGTCCGAGAATAAAGGCGGTAATGCGTCTGCGTCCTTAGATTTCGACGTTAAGTTGATGAATAAGATTGATAGCGGCGGGAATATTATTTTCTCGCCGTTTAGCATAAAAATGGTGCTTATGATGGCGGCGAACGGTGCGTCGGGCGCAACTAAGCGGGAGATTTTGGATACTTTTGGAGTGAGCGATTTGGACGCTTTTAATCAATCTGCGAAAAGCGCGTCCGTGGCGGTTGAAAGCGAAGAGTGCAGCGAAGGTGGCGCAACCAGAAGGACTATGGAGTTTGAAGTGGGCAATTCGATTTGGCTGAACAAGGATTATAGGGCGCCGTTGTTCGCGAATGTGGTTTTTTCGCAGCAGTTTACGGCAAAAGTGCAGGAGTTTTTCCATGGGGTCAGCAATGTTGTGGGCAAGGACAACAAAACGACCGCGGTAAACGCGTGGATTGAAGAGAAAACTCGCGGAAAAATCGTCGGGGCATTGCCTCCTGATGATGAATTTAACTACCTTTCCGCGTTGGTGAACACGATTTATTTTAAGGCGGAATGGGAGAATCAGTTCGCAAAAGCGGCGACGCAAAAGCGGCTGTTTACGAACAAAAACGGCACGACGACATCGGTGGATTTTATGAATAAAACCGAAGATATGGGGTATTTTGAGAATAGTAAGTTCCAAGCGGTTGAGATGCCCTATTATACCGGCAGTGACGCGGAAATTAGTATGTTCGTGTTTCTGCCGAGGCAGGGGGCGGGCGAGATAAACGCGAATGATATGAGCGCTGTTTTTGCGAATAAAACGTCGGAGCGTGTGAGTTTAAGTATTCCTAAGTTTGAGACGGATTTTAAGGACACGAAAATTAAGGAAAAGCTGGAGCAATTGGGGATTGTCGAGGCGTTCAGCAAGGAGCGCGCGCAATTTGACGGGACCTATAATAATACGTCTGCCGAATTTAACGCGTATATTGAGTTTGTGATGCATCAAGCGTATATTGAGATAGACGAGGACGGGACCGAAGCGGCGGCGGCGACTGTTGGAGGTGGGGGCGGGGGGACCGCGATGCCGTCTACGCCGAAGGATTTTGTGGCGGACCACCCGTTTACTTATGTGATTCGCAATAACGGCTCGGGCGATGTGTATTTTATGGGGAAGATAGTTGTATTCGATTAAGTGTGGGGGCGGAAAAGTCTGATGAAAACAGCGATTATTGGCGGGGGAAACATGGGCGGGGCGATTATTCGCGGTATGATTGGGAGCGGGCAATTTTTGGCGGGGGATATTGTGCTGCTCGACAGTGACGCCGAAAAATGCGCGAGATTTGCGGAGATGGGCGTTGAAATAGTCATTAATGTGAGCGACCTGACCGCTGATGTTGTGATTTTGGCAATCAAGCCCGGCGGCTTCCGTGAGTTGCTGGCGCAAATTGCGGACAACAAAAATCTTTGTGATAATGCGGTTTTTGTGAGCATTGCCGCTGGGATTTCAACGGGCTATATTATGGATATTATCCCGACTGCCCGAGTGGTGCGCGCTATGCCGAATCTGTCGGCGCAAATTAGCATGGGCGTGACGGCGGTTTGTCGCCCTTCCGTGAGAAGTGAAAGTAGCCTCCGTAAGTCGCTGTCTGACACGGATTTTGCCGATGTTTTGCGTATTTTTTCTTCTATCGGGACCTGCGTGGAAATATCTGAGGAGCAAATGCCGCGCGTGGTCGCGTTAAATGGTAGCAGTCCTGCGTTTGTTTTCATGCTGATTGACGCGATGATTGCGCAGGGAGCAGCAAGCGGATTCGATGAAGAAACCGCTAAAATTCTGGCGTGCAACACTATTATCGGCGCGGCGAAAATGGCGGGGCAGTCGGATTCGCCGCCGCGAACCCTGTGCAAAAACGTGTGTTCCCCGAACGGCACAACTATTGAAGGCGTGAAAGTACTGGAAAATGGCGCATTTAACGCGCTTATTATCGACGCGATGGACGCCGTCACCGCTCGTGCGGAAGAGATGGAAAAAAACGCAAACTAATACGAAGCATTTTTAGAGGCGAATCAGCTTGATGTGCTTGCGATTATCGTTTTAAAATCGGTGTAAATCACCATGCCCGGGCGGGCGTGGCGCGGCTTTTTCACGGTTTTCGCAAGACAGTAATCCACCGCAATTTTGCCGGAATTTCGGGCTTTACTGTTTGCCGCCGCAACTGTCGCCGCGTGTTCCATTGCCGTGCGTTGCGTTTCGGGCGAAGGAGTGCGCAAAAACCGCAAAATCACGTGCGACCCCGGGATTTTTTGCGCATGGAACCACCAATCTGCCCCGCGCGCGAATTTCAAAGTCAGATAATCATTTTGGAGATTGTTTTTGCCCATATATAGCTCATAATCGACGTTTTGCTCCACTTTGTTCACGCGTGGAGTATTTTGTTTGCGTTTATCCTGCGCGAGGGCTTTCCCACGGATTTTATATCCTTCACGCGCCAATTCGTCCTGAATTTCAGCGATTATTAGACGACTTTCTTCGGCATCGTTCAACTCCGCCGCGCCCGACACCGCCTGCTGAACACTTGCCAAATATTCAATTTCGTCCTGAACAAGCGCTAATTGACGCGTCAGGGCGGTCTCTGCGGTTTTCATTTTATTGTACTTTTTATAATACGCCGCCGCGTTTTGCGTGTAAGAAAGTGCGGTATTCATGGGGATTTCCACCTGTTCGTCGGTGTAATAATTCAAAAGCGAAATTTTCTCACTTGTCGGCTCTTGAAGACGGTAGATATTAGCCGTGATTAATTCGCCGAAAACTCTGAATTCCTCACGGCTTTTCGCGGTTTCCAATTCCTGCGATAGCTTATTCCGCTTGCGTTCGGCGCGCTGCAATTCTGTTGATACGAATTTTAAAACGCCTGCGCTTAACGCCTTTTTTCGCTCCTCGTGCGTCCTCGCGGAAAAATACGACTCAATTTCGTCGGACACGTCATGTGTGCATCTGTCAGCCAAATATTCATGAAAATTCATGTTGCCTCGCAAAATAAAATCAGCGGTCGCGCGACTGATTCCCGTATAATTTTCGGCGGGGTCCCCTTGCAAATGCGGCTCGGAGAGAGGGTTTTTCTTGCCCTGCGACGGCGGAGGCTCATACACCGCGCCGGGAAAAACCACACGCTTGCCCGATGTCGAAAGGTCGACGTGGCGCGCCGACCCAAGCACACGTCCCACGGGGTTGCAATCCGCGCCGCTCACCAAAATTATATTGCTGTGCCGTCCCATTATCTCGATTATTAGGCGTTTTTCCTGCATGTCGCCTAGCTCGCTCCGCCCCTCGATGTGAATGTCGAGCACGCGCTCAAAATCGGGCTGGTCAATGGCGGTAATCTTCCCGTTTTTCAGGTGTTTGCGAAGCAACATGCAGAACGCGGGGGGTGAAGGCGGATTGTCGGGGGTCGTTTGCGTGAGGTGGAGGCGCGGCGCGGCGGGATTGCAACTCAAAAACAGCGTAAAGTTCGCGTCAAATCCGCGCAGACGCAGAAACACATCATACGCGTTGGGCTGATAAATTTTGTCTACGCGAGAATCTAAAATTTTGCGTTCAAACTCGTGTTTTAGCGCGTGTAATGCGACGCCGTCGAGGGTCATATGCGCACGTCCTTTCCGCGGATAGCTCAAACCCGCCTATTTTTGCGGCTTATAGCGCGCCTGAACGTAATCGTTCGCCCGAAGCTCGACGGCATCGTCCAAAGGCGTAAGCTCGGCGTTGGCGCATTCGAGGATATAGTCGCAAAAATGCGGATTTTTGGGGAGCAGCGGACCGTGCAGATAGGTGCCGAAAACGTTCTTGTACCGCACACCTTCCGCGCCGTCCGTGCCGTTGTTGCCATGCCCGAAAATCACCTTGCCGAGGGGCGTATGCCCGTTCAGCCGCGTTGCCCCGCCGTGATTCTCGAACCCGACAATCGGGCGGTCAAGAAAATCCGCTTTAATAGCCGCGTTACCGATCATCCGCCGCTCCCCGCGCTCCGTCGTCACCTTGAGAATACCCAGCCCCTCAATCTGCTCATCGCCCATCTGATAGTACTCGCCGAGCAGCTGATAACCGCCGCAAATAGCCAAAACGACGCCGTTTTGCTCCACATATTCGCTCAAACTATCGCGCAGACGCGACAAATTTTGCGCCACAATTTCCTGCTCGCGGTCCGACCCGCCGCCCAGAAATACAATGTCAAAATCGGAAAAAAGCACATTATCGCCGTCTAAAACCCGCACAACCTCGGCGTCAATGCCCCGCCACTCAAGGCGCTTCGTCATGGCGAGGATATTCCCGCGGTCGCCGTACAAATTCAGCAATTCAGGGTACAAATGCGCTATTTTCATGGGTTTCTCCGCCTCCTCGCCATTTCATTTAGCAGCTTTTCTGTGGGGAAAAGAGCGGTGTAATTCACTAAAACGTACACCCGCGCCTCTCCGCCGCGCCGTGCGGCTTCCAACGCGTCCCTGACGGTGGCGCACATTGTAACCGCCGCTGTTTCAGCGTATTTTAGACGCACACGCAAGTCGTCGCGCCTGGTGCCGCACGCGAATACACGCGCCGCGTTCAACAATTCAAAATCCACATCCCAAATCCACGAGATATCAATGCCGTCTTGCTCATTGTCATTAATTGCGATTATAACCGCACTTTCGGGGTCATTGCCGATAGTCTTAATCGCCTGATTGAAACCCGCGGGATTTTTGGATAGGTTGAAAATAAACTCCTTGCCGCCGATTTTATACATCTGCATTCGCCCTATTTGCGGCTGATAATCAGCTAAAGCCCGCGTGACAGGGGCGAGATTAATTTTGGAAGAATCAGCGTCTTGCGTATGCTCCGACGGCGGCTGAACGACGTCCGTCGCGCCGGAGAGACTGGCAACGGACATCGCCGCCAAAATATTATAAATATTGTAAAAACCGCGATAATTCACGTCAATTCGCGCACCCCACACGTCAAAAGCCAAGCCGCCCTCGGCACGAAGCTCTACGTTTTGCGCCTCGGTGTCCGCGTGAGGACGGCAAAAACCGCACTTCGTGCAAAAAAATCTGCCCAGCTGATTGTAGTGAATGTATTCATATTTTAGTTTTTCGCCGCATTTACGGCAGAAAAGTCCGTCGGTGACTCGCTCGCCCGTGTCCTCCGCGTCATCCTCAAACACGCGCTCACCCACGCCAAAATAGTGAACTTCAAGGGAGTTATCGCATGCGAACGCCGCAACGAGAGGGTCGTCGGCGTTCAGCACCAGCTTGCAATTGGGCGCCATGTCAATCGCCTGTTGCAGGCGGCTGATCGCTATATCAATTTCGCCGTAGCGGTCGAGCTGGTCGCGGAAAAGGTTAGTAATAATCATGAAATTCGGCTTAAAATGCTCGAAAACCTTTACGGCAGAAAATTCGTCAACCTCAATCGCCGCAAAATCCGCGTGAATCCGCCCGAATATATCGGCATTTACGGCAAAAGCGCAAGCCACGCCCGCAAGCATGTTCGCCCCGATGTGGTTGCAAATTACGCGCCGCCCGCTCGCCTGCATTATCGCGCAAAGTAGATTATTAGTGGTGGTCTTGCCGTTGGTGCCGCAAATAACCGCGATTTCAGGCACTTTTTTGGCGAGAATCCGCAGCATGTCGGGGCAAATTTTCAAGGCGACGCTTCCCGGTGTGGATGACCCCTTTTTGCCGACGAGTTTCCCTATTATAACTAAAATTTTAGCAGCCCAGATTGCTAATATCACGCGCATCGTCCAAAATTCGCCTCATTTCATCAAAATTCACTGCCAAAGCCGCCGCGTTACGCAAATTACTCGGGGCATGCGCTCTCTTTAAATACCAAATTATGTGCTTGCGCGATTCTAAAATGCCTGTTTTAGCAGGTCTATATCGTTCGATTAACGTCAAATGCTCGTGCGCCGCCTCGAAATTAATGACGCCGTCTAGCGTTGGATTCCCCAAAGCCGGTCGCCCTACCATGACTCCCGCCACGCCAAAATCGTCGCATAATTGCAGGAGATTTTCGGGGTACGGAGAACCATTCCCCACCACCGGAATATCAACGCTTTTCGCCACCTCGCGAATCAGGCTCCAATCCGCGTTTCCCGTGTACGCTTGTTTCACAGTCCTGCCGTGAATCACCACCGCCGCCGCACCGTAATACTGCGCTGATTTAGCGAATGTAACGGCATTGAGGTTGTCATAATCCCACCCGAGCCGCATCTTAATCGTGACGGGCTTGCCGCCTGCCCCAGTGATCACTGCTTTAATGATTTCCTGCGCCAGCGGCAAATTCAACATAAGCGCGCCGCCGTCGCCGTTTTTAACGATTTTTTTAGCGGGGCAGCCCATGTTTATATCGATGATATCGGCGATGCCGGACACCTTTTCCGCCGCTTCCCGCATAATATCAGGCTCACTGCCGAAAATCTGCACGGACAACGGCGAATCCGCGGGTGTGGTTACCAACGCTTCTTGCGTTTTTTTGTTATTATAATGCAAAGCCCGCGCGGATATCATTTCCGTGCAAGCAAGCCCGACACCCGCATATTTCCGCACTATGAGGCGAAACGCGAGGTCGCTCACGCCCGCCATTGGAGCGAGAAGCACGCGGGATTTAAGCGGCAAATTCCCAATAACTAAGCTCATGGGTACATTGTATCAAATTCCCGCGGTGAAGTCAAGAAAAATGTTGCCGAATGGCAAGAAAATAACCGCCATGAAGGCGTTTTAATAAAATATGCAAATGAGAACTTTATGGAACGAATTTTTACGAAAGGAGCGACATATCAAAACATCGTAATTTGGGAAAGTTGTGGAGTTTTTGTTTTGCTAAGCCTGCGATAAATGTCGGTTGTCGATTCGGGGCATAAAGCAAGTAGCTGTAATAGCTTTTCCGCGGTATCAATAGTGAAAAACTGCTTATTTGTTGCAAGATAAACAAGGCAAGTTTTTTCTTGCTCAAGCAGATTTATAATATTATTCAGCGTACCCTTGCTCTTGCCGTTCCATATCATAAAACCATAATCCGCGGAATTTGCCATAGCAAGGTCTTTTTGTGCATAAAACTCAAATCCGCCGCCTGTTGCGGGGATATTCTCAACTTGCCAATTACCTATATTATTCCTTGCCTTGCCATTGCTTGCGAAAATTGTTATTTTGTTATATCCCAAATCGGTGAAAAATTTTTGAACCGAACTATCAACCCCCGAACAATCGCCAATCAATACATCATAGTCCTTTTCGCATATCGAAAGAAGCTTGTTTTTCACATTATCATCAAATTGTGTAATTGCCCTCGCCCCGGCGATAAAGAGTTTCATACTAATCCCTCGTTTTCGTTAACGCCAATACATAAATATTATCCACTAATTCGTCAGTTTTTAGCGCTTTTGCACACTCATTCAGCGTTGCCCCTGTGCTGAATAAATCGTCGATAAGCAAGATATTGCATTTGCGCTTGGCGTTTTTGAGCAGCTCAATCTTCACTGTTTTATTTCCATCTTTTGAAGCTTTTGCGCTTTTGTTCAATAACACGTCAGTTGAATTTAGTTTAATTTTAATACAAATAAATAAAAAATGCAAGTAGTTTATCGACTGTGTAGATAAAATTACCTGCGCGAGGTTTTAATTAAAATTCCATAGCGAAGGCGAATTCATTTCGCCGTAGCGATACCGCTAATATTTTGCGTGGTGAAAGGCTTTACTCTCGGAACGCAGGGACAACCCGCAAAAGGGTGGTAGTGAGCAAGTTTGCGTAAAAGCGGCGCGTTTACAAGCCGCTAGCAAACGCGAACGTGACCTTTTGCGGAGAAGGAGCAATGACGGAGTGTAGGAGTTTGCGCGCGGCTTTCAGCGCACAAACGAACGAAACATAGTCCATTGCGACGTACGCGGATTCGACAAAAAGTTTTAATTTTCAAAGGCGAATTCCAACAAAAACGGTATTATTAGTGTGATAAAACTAAATAGCAATGACGCGAAATCGCTTGTTTTGCGAGGAAAAGCGTTAGGGCGGAGCTTTTTTCAACTCGGAGTCGGATTTGTATCACGTAAAAAAAGGAGTGCGGTTTATGTTTGCAATTAACCCTGTTATCAAGCGTTCAGCCCTTTGCGTTGGGGTGTTTTTTCTCTCGCGCATTGTGATTTTTGGAGAACTCGCGCCTTTTGGTCTGATTGTTTTTTTTCTGCTCCACAAGGACAAGCCCCTTCCGATTTTAGTGCGTATTTCGCTTAGCGCATGTGTTTTGCTCGGGATATTCACCTGCGGGCTGCCTTTTTTTGGGCTGAAATATGCGCTTGCAATGCTGCTTTTCGTGGCGTTGTGCAAAAACACGCCGCCCGCCTTGTACACGCTTGTTGCGGTTCTATCGCTCGCGCTTTCGGGGACGTTTTTCATCGCCGCCGCGGGATTTACGTTGTATGACTCGCTTTTACTGCCGCTGGAATGCGTGTTTTCGGGGTCGCTCATGATGTTTTGCAAGTCGATACCGCGGCTGACGGCGAGAATATGGAATGGCGACGAACCGCAAGTTTCGACAAGTTTCGACACGGTGCTGGATTCAGCGTCGGGCAAGGCGTGTAAACCGTGCAAAAACAGCAGCATTTGTTGGAGTAAAAACTTCAATTCCACATACGATGCACTCGCTAAGCTTTTGCCCGTCCTGCGGAAGTATGGGGCGGTGTCCGCGAAGGATTTCCCGACGCATTTCGCTGAAAAATGCCGTGGAATAAGCAAGTTGCAAACGGAAATCAACCTTGCCGCGGACGGTGTTTTTGAGCATGAAGCTGCGACGCCCGTCACCCGTTTTGATGTGAATTTGGGGGTTTGCCGCAAGAGCGCGAAGCCGGGCGAGCAATGCGGCGACAACTACAGCTTCACCAAGACGTCCAACGACAATAAAGCCGTGCTCACTCTGTCTGACGGCATGGGCACGGGCGACACCGCGTCGCGTTATTCGGGCGCGGCGGTGGAGCTTATGGAGATGTTTCTGCACGCGGGGCTGAGCAAAAACAGCGCGTTTGGGCTTGTAAATTCGGTGTTGATGTTGGGCGATGACGAGACCTTCGCCACCATCGACGTCGCGATAATCGACCTTATCACGGGTCAGGCGGAATTTATCAAAATGGGTGCGAACACGGGGTATATAGCACAGCAAAACGGCGGTAGAACAGAGGTGAAAACGTTGTTATCGTCCTCGCTGCCCGCGGGGATTTTGCGAGTGGTGGACGCCGAGAGCTCCACCTGCCACGTGGACGCGGGGGACTATGTTATCATGATGTCCGACGGCGTGGAAAGCCCGCAAAACGCGTGGGTTAAGGGGTTTTTGTACGGGACATTTGCGGAGCGCACGGACCCGCAGTCGCTGGCGGAGGCGATAGTAAAAAACGCGCCCGACACCCGCGATGACATGCTCGTGGTAGTGTGTGAAATCGTTAAAACAAAGTGTGGATCTGATATATCGCCCAAATTAAAAACCCGGCATTATAAACCACCGCGCCGCCAAGAAGGATTTTCAGGGCTTTGATTTTGTCGTGCATTTGGTCCTGATTCGCCATAGCCATCGCCAGCTGGAGCGCGCCGAACAGAATAATAACCACGCCCGCCCATTTGCCCGCGCCGCCTATCCATTCAATCACGCCCACTATTTTAGAGTCGTCCGTCGTTGCGGCGAAAACCGCTGACGGCACGAAAAAAATAAGCATATTAAGCCAGAATTTCTGCATTCCAACCCCTCCGCCATTATTCTAGCATATCGCCCGCTGTTTGTCAATGGGCAATTGCCTGCCTTGCACGGAAAATTCGTCTTTTTGTATGTTCCGATGAACTCATGCTTTCAACGTCTTGCATCATTATTTCTTTGATTTATGCCACCGATTTTAATTTTTGGCGCGGGCAACACCCCTGCTTTATAGCCTTCAATCCTTGCCTTTTTAAGAAAGCCTAATAAATCACTGGCAACTTTTCTAAACCCTGTTAAATTTTTATTAATGCTATGAATTGTTATTCTCTCATTAATTTTATGTATGATTATATATGGAGTTTCAGGGTCATTAGTGCGATTTATCGTTAGTGATGTCGGATTTCGCGGGTCAGCGTTTTGAATGGTTAATTCATCGGGAGTAGTTATAAATTGACTATCTCTATCAATGATTCTATTATTCCCTGTGTCAGCGCCACTAATTAACCTTTGTAAGCTATTCTCCTCATTCCGCTCAGCAGCTTGCATTTGTTCCCGTGGAACTATTTGTAATCTTTGGTTCGTAAATGTTTTTTGCTGTGGCGCAGAAAAATCAACAAAACTATCAATGGCTGTTTCTAAATTGGGCATTATCTGAAGTTGAGGGATTTGCGGTTGATATGGATTTCTAATAATATCTTGAAAATCCATAAAAGCAATATTCCCTTCCAAATTATTTGCGCCAAAAAATGAACGGCGAGCTCCTGAGTGGGGATTCATAACCAATGAAACTTGCCAATCTTGAGCGAAGTGTTGTGTTTGAGTATTATTATCGGTTCCGGACATAAACACACTGAGATTATTCGGATGGGTATGAAACCAACCCGAAATTATTAGTCGCTCATTGGGCGCTCTGCGTGAATTAATATCAGCTAATTTATCTTGTGCCTCCGTCCAATTAGCTTCCGTCATTTCGACAGACGCACTTCTACCGGAAGTGTCTGCAAGAATAATATCTTCTACGCTACTATAAACCTCATTTCCGTTTCGATATACTCTGCCTAAAAGTATTCCCATTTGTTCAACGGTGTTTCTTTCCGTATGCCCCCCCCAATCAAGGGAGGTGTTGATTTTTCTTTCGGCAGCTTTGGAAATAAAAAGATATTTGTTGGTGTTGTTCCTGTTGGTTGAAGGTTTCCCTTGCCAAACAACAGGGCGGTCCAATGTTATTGGCTCGACTTTATTAATATTGTTAATACTAATTCTTGGAATATTTGCCATTTTAATCTCCCACTTTCTTTTGCCAATAAGTGTAGTTTGCGGCAGAGGGTATAAAATACCCCTTTTATAATTTTTGCACTCCAACTATTTTAATTATAAACCTTTTTTGGGGATTTGTCAATAGTTTCCGGCAAAAAAATGCGGAAATTCGGGGAAAACTATTGACAACTACTATTGAATGTGACATAATATAATTGGGAGATGGGGCAATGACATGAGAATCTGTGGAAATCAGCCGAAACTCTTAAAAAGAATGTAGAATAGGAGCTGATAATTATGGATAAAAAACTATTCAATGATTTGACAGACGCTTTGAACGAAGCGGTAGCTCATGCAAAAGGGGAGATTGAGTGCAAAACTACTCGCATTACGGCGGCACCTTTGCCTGATTTTGACGCAGAGAGAATCAAAAAAGTTCGTTCAGACCTTCGCATGACGCAAGGCATATTTGCGACTATGTTGGGAGTGTCAAAAAGAACGGTTGAGTCATGGGAACACGGAACAAATAAACCCAGTGGTCCGGCGTGCCGACTGCTTGCGATGGCAGAGCAAGATAAACAACTGCCGGAGCACTACAACATCATAACGCGTAGTCAGGAAAATAGCAGAGCCTAATAGAAAGGAGGTCAACGCCCTCCTTTTTATAACTCCTCTTTACGCCAGTTTATACTTAGCGTCTTTGTAATTACCAACTTTAACAATCACACCGTCTTTAACTAATTGCCCTAACGCAATAGCGATGGTATTTACGCTGATATCGGGCAGAATGTGGGCGATTTCTTGTTTGGATAATGGCAAGATACTATTTTTTATGGCATTCTCAATTCTAAGCCTTGCCGTCATCTTTTTATCGCTCAAAGAACCTAAACGGGCGTCTAATTCTTTATAACACACATACAGCGTTGAAATAAAGTTTTGCATAAATGGGAAGTAATCGTTTTTATTCTCGAGCCAATTAGCCGATGAGGCTTGCAAGGCAGTGTAATAATCGCTTTTACGCTTGTTGATTTCCCCCTCAAATGAGATGTATTTCCCTGCGTCAAATCCGTTTTTGTAGAGCAAGAGCAGAGAAAGCAAACGGGAAATACGTCCGTTGCCGTCTAAGAATGGGTGGATACACAAAAAGTCTAACACAAAACAGGGGATAAGAAACAGCCCGTTTATTCTATCGTTTTGACGTGCGTCTATAAATGCCAATATGAGTTGCTCCATTGCCTTTGGCGTATCTTGCGATGATATCGGCTGAAAGCGCACGCTCCTGCTGCCTTGGTTGTCAATCGCAACAATAGTATTTTCCGTTCGTTTATATTTACCACCGACAATATTGTCATTTTGACGTTGCATAATAGCGTGCAAGTTAAGAATATCTTTTTCGCTTATATCCACATTTTCATGGTTTTCGTGGACAATCGCGAGCGCGTCCCTATATCCCGCAATTTCTAACTCATTATGATTTAACGGCGCGGACTTTTGATTAACGATTTCTTCAATACGCTCATCAGAAGTGGCGATACCCTCAATAGCGTTAGAACCTTTTACCGATTGGACTTTTGCAATACTTTCAAGCTTAGTGAAAACAGTAGGGAACTTTTCTTTTCGCACACTTTCCTTAATTTGAAATTTGCCTATTCCAATGGCGTTATTTACGATTTCCGCGGGCAATGAAGCGTCTGCCAAAAATGAATAATCAAACCTTCTCAATATGCTCAACTCCTTTACTCTATACATTATAGCAAAATATATAGAGTAATGTCAATAGCTATTGAGTATTTTTTTGCCGCGCCGATTTCTACTTGATATAAAGTCCGCCGGCATAGAAGAACGGCAAAGTCTGCGCTTGCGCGCCGCCGCTCGTCGTAAAGCCCAATACGATGGCAACTTGAGTTCCCACCGGCAGCGGGATGTTCAGCCCGGATAAGGAGCCTGACCGCGGTGTGCGTATGGGATATGTCGTCCCCTGCGAATATGCCGCGCTGGCTGGAGTGATGGAAGCGGGGATAACCCTAAAGTTGAGGCTACCGGAAGGCGCTGTTGCGATTGCGACGTACAATGTTATATTGCTTGTGGGTGTAAATGCCGAGGTTGTCGCAAAGTTCGCGTAAATTGCCGTCAGCGTCCCGTCGAGCGGCATGGTGAAAAAATAAAAGCTGTCCGACGTGGTAATCGAAAAGGTTGAGCTCGCGGTCAGCGCCAATCTGTCCGAGCTTTTGCCGAAACCGACCAGCGAAATACCTGTCGATACACCCGATGAGTTTGTGGTGGCTGTTGCGTTGGTGTTGCCGCTGGCGAAGGGGATGATTAAGCCCGTTGTGCCCGCCGGACCCGAATCGCCGCGGGGACCCGCCGGACCTGCGCTGCCTTGCGGACCTGTCGAACCTATATCGCCTTTGACTCCTTGCGGACCTGCGGGACCAACCGCGCCTTGAGGACCAGCCGCGCCCGTACTGCCTTGTGCGCCCGCGGGACCAATTGCGCCTTGTGGACCCGCCACACCTTGGGGACCTGCAGGACCTTCCGGACCCGCTGCGCCGGCTCTACCTTGAGGACCCATCGGACCTTCATCGCCTTGAGCTCCTTGAGGACCCGCCGGACCAACTGCGCCTTGTGGACCTGCCGGACCCGTATCGCCTTGCGGACCTATCGGACCCGCCGGACCAGCCGCGCCCTGCGGACCTGTAGCGCCTGCGTCGCCTTTGACACCTTGGGGACCGGCCGGACCCGTGGGACCAGCGGCACCAGCAGCACCAGCAGCACCAGCAGCACCAGCGGGACCTACCGGACCCACGGCACCGGCAGCACCGGCAGGACCAGCGGGACCAACGGCACCGGCAGCACCGGCAGGACCAGCGGGACCAACCGCACCAGCTGCACCGGCGGGACCTTCCGGACCAACGGCACCAGCCGCACCAGCGGGACCTTCCGGACCAACGGCACCGGCAGCACCGGTGGGACCAGCGGGACCTATCGGACCAACCGCACCGGCTGCACCGGCGGGACCAGAGGCGCCTGTGTCGCCTTTGACACCTTGAGGACCAACGGCACCAGCGGGACCGGTTGCGCCTGGCTCGCCTGTGACACCT
>JAISFC010000084.1 GCA_031263785.1 Clostridiales bacterium
CGGCAGCAATGTCGGCGGACTTTCGGGCGCGGCGATTAAACCTGTCGCGGTTCGCATGGTGTGGCAGGCGGCGCAAGCGGTTAATATACCTATTATCGGCATTGGCGGCATAATGTGCGGGTCCGACGTGGTAGAATTTCTATTGGCAGGAGCAACCGCCGTTATGATAGGCACGGCTAATTTAATCACACCTAACAGCGCCGTTAGGATTAAGAACGAGCTGGAAAATTATTTAGTTGAAAACAATATTCAGGATGTTAATGAATTGATCGGTGAGGTGATTACGTATTGAACATTTACATGCCGGTCATCGACAAAGGCTTCGTGAGCGATATAAAAAAGAAGGATTAGACTCATTTCAACCGCATGAGATTTTGGAGCTTTTGCTCACGTACGCAATCCCGAGGCGCGATACAAATCCCATAGCGCACAACCTTATCAAGCATTTTGGTAGCCTTATTAATGTGTTTGAGGCACAGCATGAGGATTTGTGTATGATTGACGGAATCGGAGAAAACGCGGCTACCATAATAAAGTTGATTCTGGACGTCAACAGGCGTTATATTCTCAGCAGGTTCGAGGGCTCCGTGCGGCTGGCGACTACGCAGGAACTTGCGCAATACTGTATGGGTTTGGAATTCGGCAGACCGTATGAAACATTGTATATGATTTGCTTGAGTATTCAAAAGAACATCAGAGCGACGTACATGCTGGATGAAGGAACGCTTGATAATGTAAGAGGTGATACCCGTAAGTTTGTGTCTCACGCAATAACTTCAAAGGCGTACAGTGTTGCCCTGACGCATAATCATCCCGAAGGCACGCCAATTCCGTCCGAGCAAGATTTAATTGCGACGCAACTTGCAATTCGTGCCTTGCGTGCCGTCAATGTTAAATTTGAAGACCATATAATCGTGGGAAGCAATAATTTATGGATTTCCATGCGCGAATCAAAGTACATATAAGGGGAATATAATGGATTTTAAATTAGTTTCAAATTATAAACCTAAAGGCGACCAACCGCAGGCAATTGAGGCTTTGACGAACGGCGTTGCTTCAGGGAAAAAACATCAGACTTTATTGGGCGTCACGGGTTCCGGTAAAACCTTTACCATTGCAAACGTCATTGAAAATGTGCAAAAACCTACGCTTGTTTTGGCGCATAATAAAATTCTTGCGGCGCAGCTGTGCAGTGAGTTTAAGGAATTTTTCCCGCAAAACGCTGTTGAATATTTTGTCAGTTATTATGACTATTATCAGCCCGAAGCGTATATACCGTCAACTGACACGTTTATCGAAAAAGACGCCTCTATAAACGATGAAATAGATAAGCTGCGGCACAGTGCGACGTCTTCACTTTTGGAACGCAAGGATGTCATAGTTGTAGCCAGCGTTTCCTGCATTTACGGCTTGGGTGACCCGGACGACTACCGTAATTTGACGCTTTCTATGCGTGTCGGGTCCAACAAGATTGACCGAGAAGGCGCAATTGCGAAGCTGGTGGAAATGCAGTACCAGCGCAATGATAGTGCTATTACGCGCGGTAAATTCCGTGTGCGGGGCGATGTTATTGAGATTTTCCCGTCCAATCAGGCAGAACGTGCAATTCGGGTTGAGTTCTTCGGCGATGAAATTGAGAAAATCAGCGAAATTCACGTTGTAACCGGCAATACAATCGGTACGCGCGAGCATGTTCTGATTTTTCCTAATTCTCACTACGTGACCACATCGGACAAGATGAAAGGCGCGATTGAATCTATTAAAAGCGAATTGTCCGAGCGGTTGGAAATTTTACGTGAAGAGCAGAAATTGGTGGAAGCGCAGCGACTGGAGCAACGGACAAATTATGATCTCGAAATGCTGCAAGAAATGGGGTTTTGCCAAGGGATTGAGAATTATTCACGGCACATCAGCGGGCGCGAGTCTGGCAGCGCACCATTTACTTTAATGGACTATTTCGGCGATGATTATCTTCTTGTGATAGACGAGAGTCATGTTACGGTTCCGCAAGTGCGGTCGATGTATAATGGTGATAAGGCGCGAAAAACTACACTTGTGGACTACGGTTTTCGTTTACCTTCGGCGTTTGATAACCGTCCGTTTTGTTTTCAGGAGTTTGAAGGGAAGGTATGTCAAGCGATATATTCGAGTGCAACGCCAAGCGATTATGAGCGTGAAAAGAGCCAAAATGCTGTTATAGAACAAATTCTGCGCCCAACAGGGCTTGTTGACCCTAAGGTTGAGATACGAAAAACTACAGGGCAAATCGAAGACTTGTACGGAGAAATTATTGAGGTTGTAAAGAATGGCGGAAGGATTTTGATTACGACTCTTACGAAAAAAATGGCGGAAGATTTAACGGACTATTTGGAAGGGTTGGCTGTAAAGGTAAGATATTTACACTCTGATATCAAAACACTTGAACGCATGGAGATTGTGCATGATTTGCGCGTGGGAGAATTTGATGTTCTAGTTGGAATTAACTTATTACGAGAAGGGCTTGACCTCCCGGAAGTGCAGTTAGTTGCAATTTTGGATGCAGATAAAGAAGGGTTCCTACGCTCGGAGACTTCTATGGTCCAAACGATAGGTCGCGCGGCGCGAAACGCAAACGGGCGAGTTATTATGTATGCAGACCGCATAACGGGTTCTATGGAACGCGCAATACGCGAAACAAGCCGACGGCGAGACCTACAAACGGAGTACAACAAGAAGCACGGAATTGTGCCTACTACTATTATTAAAGCGGTTCACGAGGTTATTGAGGCGACAAAAGCCCAAAAGGAAAAGAGTAGCGGCAATAAGAAAAAGCTTTCCAATCCTAAAGAGATTTTGACACGCATTGAGCGGCTTACAAACGAAATGCAGCTTGCGGCATATGATTTACAGTTTGAACACGCGGCAGTATTGCGCGATGAAATAAAAGAGCTTGAAGCTGAAATAACGGTGAATACTCAATAGAGGGAGAATATTATGAGTGATAAGATAATAATTCACGGAGCACGGGAACACAATCTAAAAAATGTTGATATTGAGATACCGCGTGATAAATTTGTTGTTATAACGGGGATTTCGGGGAGCGGAAAATCGTCGCTTGCTTTTGATACTATTTATGCGGAGGGTCAGCGGCGCTATGTGGAGAGCCTGTCGGCGTATGCACGGCAGTTTTTGGGGCAAATGGACAAGCCGGACGTCGACTATATAGAGGGGCTTTCGCCTGCAATTTCTATAGATCAAAAGACTACCAGCCGAAACCCGCGCTCGACGGTAGGGACTATTACGGAAATTTACGACTATTTGCGCTTGTTATATGCGAGGGCGGGGACACCGCATTGCCCCGAGTGCGGGCGTGTTATCAAGCAGCAGACTATAGACCAAATCGCGGACAGCGTTATGCAATTGCCGGACGGTGATAAAATTCAGATTTTGTCGCCTGTTATACAGAGTAAAAAAGGTGAGCATCATAAGGTTTTTGATGATGCGCGCAAAAATGGATATGTGCGTGTGCGCGTTGACGGCAGTCAGGTTGACCTGTCGGATGAAATTAACCTCGAAAGGACCAAAAAACATTCAATAGAGCTTATTATTGACCGTCTTGTTATTAAAGAAGGAATACAAAAACGTCTCACTGACTCATTAGAGGTGGCAATACAAGCATCAAACGGCACCGTTATCATAGTTTCGTCAAGTAAAGGTGAAAAGCTTTACAGCACAAGTTATGCTTGCTGCCATTGTGGAATTAGCATTGAGGCGCTTAACCCAAGAATGTTTTCGTTTAATACTCCGCACGGAGCATGCCCTACTTGTTTAGGATTGGGGTACCAAATGAAAGTGGATCCGTCGTTGGTTATACGCAATCCGAAGCTTTCGCTTGCCCAGGGAGCTATAAATGTAACCGGCTGGAACAGCAGCAATGACGACAATTCAATCGCGGGCATGTATTTTGAGGGACTGGCTAAGCATTACGGATTCAGCCTAAATAAACCGATAAAGGACTTGCCTCCTAAGATTGTGGATATTATTTTGTATGGCACGGGCAAGCAGAAAATACAGTTGCAATATAATAGAAGTTATGGAAGCGGCGAGCATTTTGCGATATTTGAGGGGATTATCAACAATTTAGAACGCCGATATAGGGAAACGAATTCTGCGTGGACTCGAATGGAAGTTGAAATGTTGATGAATAACAACGATTGCCCTGACTGTAAAGGTAAAAGACTTAACAAGCTGGCATTGGGCGTTACCGTTAATAACAAAAACATTGATGAAGTGACGCATTTTTCAATTGCCGAAGCGAAGGATTTTTTTGCTAATTTGAAGCTTAAAGGAAAGCAGGAGATTATAGCAAAACAGATTTTAAAAGAAATAAACGACCGCTTAGGTTTTATGAGCAATGTAGGATTGGATTACTTAACATTATCGCGTTCTACAGGTTCGCTTTCGGGCGGTGAAGCTCAAAGAATTCGCCTTGCGACGCAGATAGGATCGTCCTTGATGGGAGTAATATATATTTTAGACGAACCCAGCATTGGTCTGCATCAAAGGGACAATGCTAAGCTAATCGGCGCGCTTAAGCACCTGTGCGAAATTGGGAACACCCTAATTGTCGTTGAACATGATGAGGAAACAATGGAAGCGGCGGACCATATTATTGATGTCGGTCCGGGTGCGGGAGTAGAAGGCGGAGAGATTGTTGTCATGGGTGATTTGGATGAGGTTAAAAGATGTGAACGCTCACAAACAGGGCAATATTTGAGTGGCAGGAAGAGAATTGAGGTACCTGAAAGCACGCGTGAGGGAAATGGAAATTGGCTCGAAATTATCGGAGCGAAGCAAAATAACCTTAAAAATATCGATGTCAAAATACCGCTTGGCACTTTTACGTGTATTACAGGTGTCAGCGGAAGCGGAAAATCCAGCTTGATTACGGAGATTTTATATAAACGCTTAGCGGGAGAGCTCAACGGAGCGCGTAAAAAATGGGGCGAGCATAAAGATATGGTGGGGATTGAGCATCTGGACAAGGTGATAGACATAGACCAATCGCCTATCGGGCGTACGCCGCGGTCTAATCCCGCCACATACACCGGAGTTTTTACGGAGATAAGGGATTTGTTTGCGTCCACCAACGATGCAAAATCACGCGGATATACCGCTGCGCGGTTCAGTTTTAATGTGAAGGGCGGACGCTGTGAGGCGTGTTCGGGAGACGGCATAGTGAAGGTGGAAATGCACTTTTTGCCCGATGTGTATGTGCAATGCGATGTGTGCAAAGGCACTCGTTATAATCGCGAAACTCTTGAGGTGCATTATAAGGGGAAAAATATTAGCAAAGTCTTAAACATGACGGTTGACGAGGGAATACAGTTTTTTGAAAATATTCCTAAAATACGCCACAAACTTCAAGTGTTAAGCGAAGTAGGTTTAGGGTATATAAGGCTTGGGCAGCCCAGCACGACTCTTTCGGGCGGAGAGGCGCAAAGGGTTAAGCTTGCCACGGAATTGTCGCGGAGAAGCACCGGGCGAACAATGTATATCCTTGATGAGCCTACGACGGGATTGCATATTGCCGATGTTCATAAATTAATTGACCAATTGCATCGGCTGGTGGAAAAAGGCAACACCGTCGTTGTTATAGAGCACAATTTAGACATCATAAAAACGGCGGATTATATCATAGATTTGGGACCGGACGGCGGTGCGGGCGGCGGTGAAATCGTAGCTTTCGGCACACCCGCGGAAGTTATGGCGTGTCCTGACAGTTATACCGGAGAATTTTTGAAGAAACATATTGCCGAGAAAAAAGAATTAGAATTGCAACTTGCATAATTCATGATTTAAAGCGATATTAATACTGTAAAGCTCGTTAGCTTTACATTTAAAAAACTCTGTAAAGCTATATGCCATTACAGAGTTTATTTATTGCGATTTTTATGCGGTTAATTGATTCATCCTTGCCAAGAATCGCAGCCAGTTCCACACCGCCGCCCGGGGTGAATTCCTTGCCGGACAGGGCGACACGCAAAGGAAACAGCACTTGTCCGTTTTTTAGTTCCAATTCGGATACTAAAGACAATAATGAATCGTGCAGAGAGGTTTGATTGAAATCGGAGATTGTTTCCAATATATTCAGGATTTTCTCCAAAATGGGCTTAGAAGTTTGAGGCGTAGTTTTCATCTTTTTGTGCGAGAATAATTCTATAGGATAATCCGGAAGGGTATCAAAAAAATCTATTTGCGCAGGAATATCGGACAATCTTTCACAGCGAGGCTGAAGTACGGAGGCTATTAAACGCGGGTTATAATCAGTGTTTTTGACAGCTTGTGAAATCCATACAGCGGCGTGTCCGTAAAATTCGTCTAATGACATCGCGCGAATGTACTCTCCGTTGAGCCACGCAAGCTTGTTTTCGTCAAAAATAGCGGGAGATTTAGAAATATTTTCCACATTAAACCTTTGAATAAGCTCGTCAAGTGTAAATTTCTCGCGTTCTTCAGCGGGACTCCACCCCAACAAGGCTATATAGTTAATAATAGCCTCTTTTAGATAACCTTTTTTTATAAAGTCCTGATATGATGCATCGCCATCGCGCTTTGAAAGTTTTTTATGCGAATTGCGCATGACGGGAGAAACATGGATGTATTCAGGGATTTCCCAACCGAAGGCGGTGTACAACAGGTTGTATTTCGGAGCGGACGAAAGATATTCGTTTCCCCGAATTATATGCGTTATTCCCATTAAATGGTCGTCTACCACGTTAGCGAAATTGTATGTCGGCAAACCGTCGGATTTAAGCAAAATTTGGTCGTCGAGCGCGGCATTCTCCACTGTTATCCGTCCGAAAACGGCATCGTCAAAAGAAGTTGTACCTGTTCTCGGCATCTTTTGGCGTATTACATACGGTATACCTTTATCGATTTTTTCCTTTATTTCAGATTCAGACAGTCCGCGGCAAAGTCCGTCATACATGGGCGGTTTTTTAGACGCCTCGCAAATTGCACGAACGTTGTCCAGACGCTCTTTATCGCAAAAACAAAGATAAGCCCCGCCGTTTTCAACCAATTCCTGAGCGTATTTTTTGTATATCCCCCGCCGTTCGCTCTGGATATAGGGACCATAATCTCCGCCGATATCCGGACCTTCGTCCCAGTGCATACCCGCGTCGCGAAGGGTGTTGTAGATTACATCAATCGCGCCTTCAACAAACCGTTCCTGATCCGTATCCTCGATGCGCAAAATGAATTTCCCGCCTTGATTGCGCGTTAAAAGATAAGCGAAAAGCGCCGTGCGTAAATTACCGATGTGCATAAACCCTGTCGGACTGGGCGCAAACCTTGTACGTACCATGTTCATCAAGCTCCTTAAACTATATTGTAAACGAAATTTACTTTATTGTATCATATTTTGAAAATAATTGCAATAAAAAGTTTGACAAATTTCCAACAATGTGATAACATACTGTTGGAAGGTGGGGTAGCTTATGAAGGAAAAGGTGGAAGTGGTAATTGCAGGCAAAAAGTATACGGTTATGGGCATGGAAAGCCCGGAGTATATCCAGAAAGTGACGGATTACGTCAACGGAAAAATGCAGATGTTGACGGATAATAATCATGAGCTTACGGCGGAAGGAGCCGCTGTTTTGACGGCAATCAATGTGGCTGACGATTATTTTAAGTCGGAGGATACCGCGGCGAATCTGCGCACGCAATTGGGCGAATATTTTCGACAATCCGGAGGTGGCGGCAAATAATGCGGCTAAAGGTGAAAAAGCTGAACCCCCACGCGGAGACTCCATATTACGCCAGCAAGCACGCGGCGGGGCTGGATATATCAGCCTGTCTGGAGGCGCCGATGGAAATTGCGCCCAATGAGCGCACCGTTGTGCCCACGGGTCTTGTTGCCGCCATTCCTAAGGGGCATGTGGGGCTAATGTTTCCGCGCAGCTCGATAGCGTTAAAATCCGGCATTACCCTGCCGAATTCGGTGGGGGTTATAGATAGCGATTACCGCGGTGAGATAGGTGTCGCGGTTGTAAATATATCCGACGAATTGCGCATAATTGAGCCCGGAATGCGCATTGCACAGCTGGTGGTGGTGCCTATTCCTGATATGGAAGTTGAGCTTGTGGACGAGCTTGATGTTACCGAACGCGGGCACGGCGGTTTCGGGTCTACGGGCGTATGAGCAAAATAAAATTTACGCTCGGTGATAAATTGATATTCGCAATACTTGTTGCGGGCTCGTTATTTTGGATTATTGTGATTAACCCGATTATTTTTGCCGATACGGAGCCGCAGGTGGTGCAGTTGATTCAGGGTGGCGAGGTTAAGGCTGAATATAGCTTGGAAACGCTCATGAGGGAAGAACAAATACGCGTTGAAAGTGAAGCAGGGTATAACGTTATTAAAATTTCAGAAGAGGGCGTCTCGGTGATAAGTGCATCTTGCCCTGACCAATTGTGCATGACAACGAGAATAACACATGCTAATCAATCTATTGTTTGCCTGCCCAATAAGTTAATTATAAAAATTAAAGGAAAGGCGGAAGTAGATGAAATCGTTTATTAATCCGCTGAATCTCGTAAAGACAGCCGTGTGCATAGCGTTGGGAATCTCGCTGCAAATTGCCGATAATTTGCTGCTTCCGCCGATAAATATTCCCGGAGGAAAGCTGGGTCTTGCGAATATTGTGAATGTCTACTCACTTGCTCAATTCGCGGTTTCAACGACATTTTTAATAGCGGTTGCGCGGGCGATATTAGGAGGACTTTTGTTCGGCGGCACAATGACTATGATGTACAGCTTGGCGGGGGCGATTTTAAGCACGTTGGTGATGGTTTTAATATGGCGGTTGCGCCCTGTGTTCAGCGCGGTAGGAGCGTGTATAGTCGGTGCGGCGGCGCATAATATCGGGCAAGTATGCTTAGCGGCGGCGATTTTAAACAGCGGGGCGGTATTCGCTTTTCTGCCGTCACTATTGATAATAAGCGCATTTTCAGGAGCATTTATAGGATATATGGGG
>JAISFC010000007.1 GCA_031263785.1 Clostridiales bacterium
ATCGTCCGTTCAGGCGGCAAAATTATACTTCGCGCGCCGGTACCGTGAGGGCAAATCGGCGTTACAACCATAAGCTCCATGGACGGCTCAACAATCGGCCCCCCCGCCGAAAGCGAATACGCAGTAGACCCTGTAGGCGTGGAAATTATAAGCCCGTCCGCCATGTATGAATTTATCAATTCGTCGTCCGAAAAGACGCTGATTTTTATAATCCTCGAAATTGCTCCCCGCGATATTACAGCATCATTCAGCGCAATTTGGCTAATCCCATTCATAGCAATTTCCAGCATCATTCGCTCGCTTATTTCGTACGACCCGCCTGCAACAGACTCCAGCACGTCAAAATCTTCCCGCTCCAATTCGGCGAGAAATCCCAAATTACCCAAATTTAATCCCAAAATCGGCAGGTTGAGCGCGGCAATCTCACGCGAACACGAAAGTATTGTGCCGTCGCCGCCCATCGCGATTACCATATCGCACTCTTTGGGAATTTCTTTCTCCGACGCACAAATTACAGCGCTAACACCACGCGCCGCAAGTGTGTCAACCGCTTTTTGTGCGTTTGTTAAGCTCCCGTCTTTATCCCTATTGGGAATTATAGCAATTATGCGCATTTTCCACAACATCTCCTATACATATTATGCCGCCTTCGCCATTTTTCTTCAGGCAGACAAGATATTCAATATTCCCCTGTGCGCCGCGAATAGGCGAAAAAGTCAATCCGTTAATCATAAATCCGCATTCAGCAGCAAAATTGAGAACATTTTGAATCACTTCAATGTGTATATTCTTATCCCTCACAATGCCATTCTTCCCAATTTTTCCTTTCCCTGCCTCAAATTGCGGCTTAATAAGCGCAACACACGCGCCGTTGGCATCCAGCAAGTCAAAAGCAACCGGAAAGACAAGTTTAAGCGATATAAAGGAAACATCAATGCAAATAAAATTAATCAGCGGAAGCTTATTTTTATCTATGTATCTTATGTTCGTGCGCTCCATGCACACAACCCGCTCGTCTTGACGGATTTTCCACGCAAGCTGCCCGTACCCCACATCGACGCAATACACCTGCCTTGCCCCATTTTGCAGAATACAATCTGTAAACCCGCCCGTTGACGCTCCGATATCCATGGCGATTTTGCCTTTAACGTCTATCTTAAATGTGTCAATTGCCTTCTCTAATTTCAAGCCCCCGCGGCTGACATACGGCGACACATTGCCCCGCAGCTCGACAGTCTGCCCTTCCGACACAAAGGTTCCGCTTTTGGTCGTCTTTTGATTGTCGACAAACACTTTTCCTTCCATAATGACCGCTTGCGCCTTTTCACGCGTAGGAGCGAGCTTTTTCTCCACGAGATATTGGTCTAACCGAATTTTAGGCATGGTACACCTCACGCAGTTTTTTGTTGATTTCAATGATTTTAATCGCCACTGCTTTTGCATCCAGCCCGCAATCCGCCAGCGTTGCCCATTGTGGGATATTGTCGCGTTCAAACCCCATACAATAAATTCCCGTGTGCTGTAAAGCGTTTTTTATAGACATTCCCGCTCCGTTCTGCACGCAGTTGCTTTCAAGCGTAATTGCCGCGCCGGTTTTATGAATGCTGTACAAAAGCGTGTTTACGTCCAGCGGACGGACCGTTCCAACGTCAATTATTTCGCAGGAAACCCCCGAAAGCCTCGCCGCTTCCTTGCCAACCTCTAACATGTCCCCTATGCAAAATAAGCTGACATCAGCGCCTTTTGCGACCACCCGCGCCTTCCCAAAAGTGAAGTCTCCGCCCGAAATTTCCAATTTTTGAGGGTAACGGATTGCGATGGGTCCCTCTGCGTGGAACACCGCGTATTCAAGGGCTTGCGTGAGCTGATTAATGGAAGAGGGAGCAACAATATTGAGATTAGGCATAGAAGACAGAAACGAAAGGTCAAAAATTCCGTGATGAGTTTCGCCGCATTTATTCAGCCCCGCGCTGGGAAGCATCAATATAACGGGCAAATTTTGCAGACAAACATCATGCAGTATTTGGTCATACGCCCGCTGCATAAAAGAGGAATATATAGCAACAACCGGTCGCATTCCCGCCGCCGCCATTCCCGCCGCAAAAGTTACCGCATGTCCCTCGGCAATCCCGACGTCAAAAAATCTTTTAGGAAAATGACTACGGAAAACTCTTAGCCCCGTGCCTTTAGTCATCGCCGCGTTAATAGCAATCAAACGCTTGTTGACTTTTGCCAGCTCACACATTTTTTCGCCGAAAGCAGAATCCGCTCCGGCTTTATCTATCTTTATCAGATTGTTTTGCGCCCCCGTAATAATATTGAAATCCCCTACGGTATGGAAATCCTCGGGCTGCTTTTCCGCATATTGATACCCTTTGCCCTTTTTGGTAATAACATGCAAAAGCACGGGACCTTTCAATTTTTTTGCCCGTTTTAAAGCGATAATTAACTCATCAATGTTATGTCCGTCCACGGGTCCCGAATATTTAAAGCCCAGCTCCTCAAAAATAGTAGTTGGGAAAACAAGCGAGCGCACCGCATTTTTCGTACGCACCGCCATGCTCGCCATACCTTCGCCAATTTTCGGTATCCTTTTTAGCAGAAAATCAACCAGCTCCTTGAAGCTGTTGTAAACCGGCATTGTACGAAACCTATTTAAATAGCGCGAAAATGCGCCCACATTCTTGCATATCGACATCTGGTTATCATTGAGAACCACAATCAAATTCGTGCCTTCGATTCCCGCGTTGTTAAGCGCCTCAAATGCCATGCCCCCGGTCATTGCCCCGTCCCCGATTACCGCTATAGTGCACGTTTCGTCATCCCCAATAAGCTCAGCCGCCTTAGCAAGCCCCAAAGCAACGGAAATGGAAGTGCTGCTGTGCCCCGTGTTGAACGCGTCGTGTACGCTCTCGTCGGTGCGTGGAAACCCGCTTATCCCCCCGTTATTTTTGATTTCCTGCAGAACATCCTTGCGCCCCGTGAGAATCTTATGAGTGTAGCTCTGATGCCCCACATCCCACACAATTTTATCCTTCGGCGTCTGGAACACATAATGAAGCGCGATAGAAAGCTCTACAACTCCCAAATTCGTCGCCAAATGACCGCCCGTCTTAGATACGGATTCAATTAAAAACGTCCTTATTTCCCCCGCAAGGCTGCGAAGCTGCTTGATATTCAAGGTCTTCACGTCCGACGGCGTATTAATATTGTCTAAATAATTGACGATTTGGCGCATAATTTTTTCCTCTATTTCTCTTTCTTGATAAAACACAATAACAATGCCGTTTGATAGACGATTTGATTGCTGTTTTTCAGCGCAATCGTCTTCCCGAAGGCTTTACCGCTTATTATAAAGCCCGCAACAAGGCTTGTGGAAATAATGCTCGTATACAGCGGGTTTAACGCATAGCTTGCGATTAGTGAATTGACCAAAATAGCTGTCGCCCCGCCGCTTACCACGCCGCATATGTCGCCTACAACGTCATTGCAGAAATTTGACACTTTTTCGCCGTTGCGGATTAAAAAAAGCGCGCGTTTAGTCCCTTTAACGTTACGCGAATTCATAGAGTGGAAGGGAACTTGCGAGGCTGCCGCAACAGCAGTGCCGACAAGGTCAAATACTATGTTTAAAGCAATGAACGCAAAAATCACTATAACCTCGCTCCATATGGGTATGTTGGGAATAATACCCGCGGTTACAACGGAGAAAACAAGCGAAATTATAAACGCGTAGAAAATCATCCTATAAATCCACATGTAGCCTTTATTCTTTATATTGGCGTTCGTTGGCACTTTGATTTTATTGTTATCCAAAGCGTCCTCCTATAACATATCAATATCGGAACTTCTATTTCTGCGCTCCTGCGCCACCATGCGCCTTTTTAGCTTTCGAGCCTCACGTCTGCGTTTGGGATTGACATAAAAAGCTTTATACCCCATAAAAATGACTAAAAGCAGCAGCAAAATGCGGAAAATCCACGAGCCGAAAATAATCGCAAGCGCCCCGCCAAGCGCTCCGAATGCCGTCGCCTGTATGTTTTCAGACGCCACAAGCGGTATTTCATCGATAATCGAATCGTTGTAGAACACCTTCAATGCGCCTAACGTTTCACCCTTGTATATCGGCGCGCGGAAAGAACTTTTAGTCGTTGAAATTTCCTTTTGCACCGGCGTATCGTTTTCTTTTTCGACAAGCACGTTCAAGCTGTCATCCGCTACCAGATTCAGTTTGTCACGCCCTTTAGCTCCCGACACCTTCGAGTCGTAAACTATATCCCCTAAAACAATGGTGTTTTCAAGCTTATAATTGTCAAAAACATACTCCAGCCCCGTCCTTGCGTCGTACAGACTCATTATATCATCGCCAACTTTACTGCCGCCCATGACAACACACATCACATCCGCCCCGCCCTTGTTGGCAAAAACCACCGCGTTACAAACCGTGGTGCCGCGATAGCCCACTTTTCCGCCGGTAGCGTACGAATAAAAATATTTAGTCTGAAGGTAATTATCCGCCACATAATTATTCGTTCTCGCCGCGCGTTCTTGAGCAAATTCAGTCGCAGGCAGCACCGCCGTCTTAGTGTTTAATGTAGTTTGTAAGGTCGGCATGGAATACGCTTTCCTATATATTAAAGCGATGTCTTCCGCCGTGGTGTACTGATTTGCATCGTGATTTCCCGTCACATTGACAAAATTCGTGTTGACCGCCCCGAGCTCCCGCGCGCGCTTATTCATCATCTCAATAAATCCCGGAAGGTTCCCGTTCGCCACATGCAATGCCAGCGCGTTCGCCGCATCGTCGCCGTTTCCTACGAGCGACGCTTGAACAAGCTGACGAACCGTGAATTCCTCGCCTTCCTTTAAGCCTATGACTAAATCATTAGGAGTTGTAACCTGGCTTAACTCTGATGTAATCTTTACCTTTTGGTCGGCGTCGCCTCTTTCCAAAGCAATAATTGCAGGCATGATGTGAACCAACGCCCCGGGCGCAAATTTTTCCGCAGCGTTATTTTGATAAATAATCTGCTTAGTCACGGCGCTTGAGACAAAAATTGACTTAGATTTAATTATTGGTGCTTGCAAACTTGCTGAGGATATAGTATAATGTAAAAAAAAGACAAGAATTGTAATTAAAACTATTCTTTTCTTCACTACCAACACCCCTTCCGTGTTAATTATATCAAAGCTGTAACAAATATGCAAGATATTTTTTAGATAAGAGAGGAAAATATTATGGGCAAACGGGAACTGGTCTACCAAATTATCATTGGATTTCTCATTTTAACCATCGCGGGCATGCTTTTATTTCCCCGTCCCGCTCCGGAACCAATCGTGTACAACGCCGCTGCCGCCGACCAATACCTCGAGGATGAAGCGGCATATTTTGAAAATCCGGTCGACACTAATCTCGAAAATTCTTCCACCCCGACTGATGAGAATCCTAAAACCGAATCCAATGCGGAAAGCCCCAAAATCACGGCAACCGCCAAGCCAAAAGCCACAGCTAAGCCCAATCCCACCGCCAAGCCGAAAACCGCCGCTCAACCTACTCCCGGGAAAATTACCGCAAGCGAAGGGAAGATTAACATTAACACGGCTTCGGAATCCCAACTTACCCGTCTGCCCGGCATAGGCGAGGTCACCGCTAAGAAAATTGTTGAATACCGCGACACTCACGGGAATTTCAATATCATTCAGGATATCATGAAGGTGAGCGGCATCGGCGAAACCAAATTTGCCAACATGAAAGATTTAATCGAAATTTAGAAAGGTTTGTAACTATGAAAAAAGCGCTGGTTATTACATATGGATGCAGGCAAAATTTAAGCGACAGTGAAAAAATCAAGGGCGTTCTGCAAAATATGAACTACGAATTTTGCGAAAACCCCGAGGACGCTGACCTTATTTTGTTTAATACCTGCGCCGTGCGGGCGGGGGCGGAGGATAGAGTATACGGAAATATAGGGGCACTTAAAAAGCTTAAGCTGCAAAATCCCGGCTTGATAATAGCAGTTTGCGGCTGTATGACCTCGCAACGCAGAGTCGCGGCTAAAATAAAAAAGTCTTTCCCGCACGTCAATCTGATTTTCGGCACAAACTCCGTTCACCTCTTGCCTCAAATGCTGAATAATGCAGAAAACACGCATATTTTCCACGAACGCGAAGACGATGACGTGTACGAAAATATCCCTTCTCTACGCGAGAACAAAATTGTTGCGAATCTCCCGATTATGTTCGGTTGTAATAATTTTTGTTCATATTGCGTTGTCCCGTACGTTCGCGGCAGGGAACGGTCCCGAAAAACGGAGGATATCATAAATGAAGCCCGCATTCTCGCTGCCCGCGGCTATAAAGAGCTTCAACTTTTGGGGCAGAATGTCAACTCATACTCCGGCGATTTAAACTTCCCGCAGCTGCTTAGTAAGCTTGCAAAGATAAATGGCATCGAAAGAATCCGTTTTATTTCTTCGCATCCAAAAGATTTTTCCCCTGAATTAATCAGCGTTATGGCGGATAATAAAAAAATTTGTAAACAATTACACTTGCCTTTTCAGTCAGGTAGTGATAGAATATTAAAGAAGATGAACAGGACCTACACCCGTGCGCATTATGTCGGGCTTATTGA
Organism: Clostridiales bacterium; assembly: GCA_031263785.1. Classification (GTDB taxonomy): domain Bacteria; phylum Bacillota; class Clostridia; order Monoglobales; family WRBX01; genus JAISFC01. Next base: position 6,632 of record JAISFC010000007.1, read on the forward strand.
GTCCGTAAGACGCGCTATTCCCGATATTGCAATATCAAGTGACGTCATCGTGGGGTTCCCAAATGAAGAACAGTCGGACTTTGAAGACACGCTTTCTCTGATAAACAAGCTGCGCCTTGACATGCTTTTCACCTTCATATACTCTAAGCGCGAAGGGACGCCCGCGGCTAAAATGGAGCCGATATTGTCTATGGAACAAACTAAAAGCAACTTTTTGCGGCTTACTCAAGCGCAAGCTAAGATATCAGCCGAAATTAACGGCAAATTGGTGGGTACGGTGCAGGACGTACTTGCCGAAGGGTACAGTAAAAATAATAAGGATGTGTATTGCGGAAGGACGGACGGCGGGAAGATAGTTAATTTTACAAGCCACGAAAATATAAATTTCGGCGATGTTTTGCCGATTAAAATACAAAATGCCACCGCTTGGGCTTTAGGAGGTTGTTATGCTGAAAGATATTGATAAAACTAAACTGTCACCAATGATGCAACAATACTGCGAAATAAAGGAGCGTTATGCGAACTGTCTGCTTTTTTTCCGTCTCGGAGACTTTTATGAGATGTTTTTTGACGACGCGTTAGAGGCGGCAGGCTTCCTTAACATAACCTTGACCAGTCGTGATTGCGGTCAGTCCGAGCGCGCTCCCATGTGCGGCGTTCCGTTTCATGCCGCGCAGAGCTACATTGATCGGCTCATTAAAGGCGGATACCGCGTTGCCATTTGCGAGCAGACAGAGGACCCGTCACTGGCTAAAGACCTCGTGAAACGTGAGGTTATACGTGTTATTACCGCCGGGACGGTCACAAGCGATGAGTGTTTAGAAGCAAAGGGGAATAATTACCTTTGTTGTTTGCATTCCATAGGCGATGTTTCCGGGCTTGCAGCCGTGGATATCACCACAGGTAAGCTGAGTTGCACGGAAATCCGCAGCTCAAATCCCGCAGCCGGTCTGCTCAATGAGCTCGCTCGTTACAATCCGCGGGAAATTGTATTGTGCAAAACGTCCCCGCATAGCGATGATTTCGCTAAGACGCTCACGCTGAGGTTCAACAGCATAATAACCACCGTCAACGAGGAAGCTTTTGACCCCCTCATCGCTAAAATGCTTATAAGCAAGCAATTCGGCGAAAATGCGCCTGATATGAGCGATATCCTGACCGGCGTCATCGGCAGCTTATTGAATTATCTGTCCGGAACTCAAATGTGCAATCTACCCCATATAAACGCTATAAATTTTTACAGCTCCGAAAAATACATGCAAATTGACTACGCATCTAAGCACAATCTGGAAATTACGGAAACTATACGCGAGGGCAAGCGCAAGGGCTCGCTGCTGGGGATTATTGATAAAACCTGCACGTCTATGGGCGGACGTTTGCTGCGTAATTGGCTGGACAAGCCTCTCGTGGACGTCAAAGAAATAGAGGAGCGTCACAATGCGGTGAATGTATTCTTCCAAAGTCCGATTCTTTGCGACGAGCTGCGGGCATTGCTGGCTAGAATCACCGATATCGAGCGTTTGACATCACGGGTTGTCACGCACTCCGCAAATCCGCGGGATTTAATCTCGTTGAGCGCTTCTCTTGAGTTAATCCCTCAAATTCATAAATTGATTCACCCAATAGATAACCCCCTCGTGGAGAATATGCGGAATAATTTTGACGAGCTGGCGGATATCCACACATTAATTTCACGCGCAATAGCTGACGACCCTCCTATCTCAACGCGCGAGGGGAATATCATACGCGAGGGCTACGATGAAAATATAGACAAATATCGTTCGGCTATGAACAAAGGCACCGATTGGCTTTCCTCGCTTGAGCTAAAAGAGCGCGAACGCACCGGCATTAAAAACCTGAAGGTTTCTTTCAACAGGGTCGCGGGATATTACATCGAAGTTTCTAAGTCTAACATTTCAAAGGTGCCCAAAGACTACATTCGCAAGGCTACTCTTGTAAACTCCGAGCGTTTTATAACCGGCGAGCTCAAGGAAATTGAAAATACCATACTTGGGGCGACGGAACGAAATTGCCAATTGGAGCATCAAATTTTCTGCGAAATTATCGATAAGGTGTCCTTTTCAAATGCGCGCATACTTAACATGGCGGAAATTATAGCCACCCTTGACGTCCTCGCCGCGCTTGCAAAAGTGGCGCAAACTTCAGGTTTTGTAATGCCGACTATGACCACGGACAATATTATTTCGATTAAAAACGGACGCCATCCCGTCGTTGAGGCAAATCTCAGCAATGCAGAATTTATTGAAAATGACACATTTTTAGATGGAACCGAACGCGTTGCGATTATCACGGGACCCAACATGGCGGGGAAATCTACATACATGCGGCAAGCGGCGCTCATTACATTGCTTGCGCAAATAGGCAGTTTTGTCCCCGCGAGCAGCGCGAAAATCGGCATTACGGACAAAATTTTTACACGCGTCGGCGCGTCTGACGACCTTGCAGCGGGGCAAAGTACGTTTATGGTGGAAATGACGGAGGTTTCCAACATTCTAAAAAATGCGACCGATAAAAGCCTTATAATCCTTGACGAAATCGGGCGCGGGACAAGCACATATGACGGTCTTGCCATAGCGTGGGCGGTTGTGGAGCATATAGCTGACACCAATAAAATCGGCGCGAAGACGCTTTTTGCAACTCACTACCACGAGCTTACGGAATTGGAGGGGAAGGTTGACGGTGTGCGGAATTATTGCGTAGCTGCTGAAAAACGCGCGGACGGCATAGTTTTCTTGCGAAAAGTGGTCCCCGGGGGCGCGGACGACAGCTATGGCATTGAGGTTGCCAAGCTCGCGGGCGTGTGTGACGATGTGGTCCAGCGCGCGCACGAAATTGTATCAAAGCTGGAGGGCAAAGAGGAAGATAAATTAGCAGTATAGAGGGGGATTTGTTATGTCGATTGAGATTTTACCGCAAAATATCGCGGAAAAAATAGCGGCGGGCGAGGTGGTCGAGCGTCCTTGCTCCGTTGTGAAGGAATTAGTGGAGAATTCTATAGACGCCTCCGCCACGTCCATAACGGTGGAAATTGAGAATGGCGGGACGACTTATATTCGCGTAACCGATAATGGGACGGGCATGAATCCCGAGGACGCCGAAAAAGCGTTTTTACGTCATGCCACGAGCAAAATTAAGGATGAGGAAAATCTGTTCGCAATTTCTACGATGGGGTTCCGCGGTGAAGCATTATACGCTATAGGCGCGGTTTCTTTAATCGAATTGCGCACCAAGGAGCACGATGCCGAGGCAGGCATACATTTGAGCATGGAAGGCGGCGTAAAGTCCGATGTATTCAGTGCGGCTGTGAGCGACGGCACATCTATTGTAGTTAAAAATTTGTTCTACAACACTCCCGCGCGAATGAAATTCCTCAAAACCAACCGCACGGAAGGTGCGTACATTGAGGATTTTGTCGAGAGAATCGCCCTCGCGCACACTGACATCGCGTTTAAATTAATCTCCGACGGTTCGCAGAAATTAATCACAGGCGGCAACGGCAACCTTAATCAAGCTGTACACGCGATTTATGGCGCGGATTATTCAAAGAATATAACGGACGTCAATTATTCCTCCGATAACATGAAAATCTCCGGCGTTTTAGGCAATTCTTCCGTATTTCGTTCCAATCGTAATTTTCAAACATTTTTTGTCAACGGACGCTACGTTAAAAGCCCTCTCGTCAGCAACGCGGTGGAGGAAGCGCATAAGAGCCACATAATGGTGGGTAAGCATCCGTTTTTCGTGCTTAATTTGGAGCTTCCATACTCCGAAGTGGATATAAATGTACATCCCGCAAAAACGCAGGTGAAATTTACAAACGAATCCCTCGTGTACAAAACCATATATTGGGCGATTAAAAATACATTGGAAAGCGACTATAATTCTGCGAATTTTAAACAAACACGCCACGTTCCGCAAATGCCCGACGTTTTCCCAGCCGCAAAACAGACCGGCTTTTCATTCGCGCAGAAAGGCTTTTCAAGCAACGGAGT
>JAISFC010000029.1 GCA_031263785.1 Clostridiales bacterium
TTTTCATCTATTCAAAACAACAACGAAAGGACGAGGCGAATGCAACAGAAAGAAATCAAACTATTAATCGTTGATGACAACACGGAGTATCTGGACGCAATGAAGCTCTATTTGGACCGTGAATCCGGCATTTCCGTGGTGGGGCTGCTTGACAATGGTTCCAAAGTTTTGCCGTTTTTGCAGAATAATACCGTTGATGTTGTCTTATTGGACCTAATGATGCCCGGGATGGACGGCATGGGGGTGCTTAGAACCTTGCAGAATGCGCAGCTTCATCACCGACCGAACATCATTGTCAGCTCGATCGCTTCTAGTACGTACCTTATTCCGCAGCTGTTTCATTTGGGTGCGACGGCGTTTTTGGCGAAACCGATTCCGATGTCCGACGTTGTGGCTAAGATTCGCGCATTTGCCGTCACGAACAATACGCCGCCTGATGGGCGTCCGACCGGCGATTACGAGAATTTACCGCATGAGACCGTAGGAGCAGATTGAAATTCGATTTCCACACCTTTAATTCTAGATTTGTATATTCGTTCAGGTGACCCCGGCGCGGAAACTCGTGTTATTCTATCGTTTTTCCGCTCCCTCGCCTGAACTGAAATTTTTGTGTACGTATTTTTTCTCACGCGAAAACTAAGTTCAATATGAACTCACCGAAAAAATAATGCGCTTATTGCAAGTGTTTTTTTATTGGAGACGGGGCATTGTGAGTGGTGTTAAACATTTCTTGACTTTCACTTTCGTTGGAGTTATAATGAATGTATAAGGAGCGTGTTACATATGAAAAAACTATTAAGTTTCGTGTTGTGTTTTGCACTTTTGGTCGCGTATGTTCCCGGGTTTGCGAGCGAGTTCGCTGATGTTTCGGGGCATTGGGCGGAACAGGACATTTTGGAACTAACTCAGCAGGGAATCATTCAGGGCATGAGTGACACGGAATTTGCGCCGCAACGGGAGATGACAAGGGCGCAATTTGTTGCGCTTATGAATCGCGCGTTCCCCGAAGCGGTGGAGGCAAACAGCGGCTCGCCCAACCTTGAGTTCGCGGATGTTAGGGCTACGGATTGGTATTATAATGATGTTATGTCCGCCGTAGGCTCGGGCTTGATTTTGGGCATGGACGACGGCTCTTTTGGCGCGAGTCCGCCCATACGTCGTCAGGATTCCTGCGTCTTATTGCAACGCTATATTGGCGATAGGATCCCAAACACTCCCGCGGACGCAAGCTCCATCACGGACTACATATCCATCCCCGATTATGCCAAGCAAGCCGTGTTGATTATGATGGGAAGCGGCATTATCAAGGGTTATCCCGACGGCGCTTTTTCACCGCTGGGCAATGTAACCCGCGCGGAGGTTGCGACGATGTGCAAGCGTTCTATAGATGAAACCGCGAGTGTCACGCCGATTCCGACTCCCAGCGCGACGCCTAGCCCTGCTCCAACCAATAGTGGCGGCGGAAGTGGCGGCGGTGGTGGTGGAAATGGCGGTGGTGAAACTCTGAATCCGACTCCAACTCCCGCTCCCGAAACATACGTACCTCCGAGCGCAGTTCCGTTTGACTTCATAATTGAAGATTTCTACGACAGGCTTGACGGCTCGACCGTAACATTGCCTCTATCGGAAAAAATCGTCCGGGAAAAATTCCCGTTTATAGGATACCTCACGGATTACATTATTCACAACAAGACGGACCAAGCGACAAAAGCGGTTATCAACGGCACAAAAGACGTCGCGCTTGTCACTTACCCTGCGGATGAGAATCTGGAGCTTGCGAGCTCAAAGGGGGTTGAGCTGGCTATTAATCCCATTGTCAACGACGCGTTTGTGTTTTTGGTGTCGGACGATGTGCCTGTGGACGGCTTGACGACGCAGCAGGTCAAAGACATTTACATGGGCAATATAACCAACTGGAACCAGCTGCCGGGGTGCGTTTATGACAAGGAAATTGCGGTGTTTTCCCGCCAGGCGACGTCGGGGTCGCAAAAGGGTATGCTTGATTTTATGGGCGACGATGCCGAGGATATGATTGAAGTTGAGGAAGCAATGCAACCGGAGGCTATGAATATGTTGGTTGACCGAATGATTAACACGCCCGGGTCCATCGGATATTCGTATTATTACTATGTGACGGAGCAGTATTCCAGCTCGCTTAAGCTGCTGAGCCTTGACGGTGTTGCGCCTGATTCCGCTTCTATTAGTACAAACGCGTATCCCGTTTGCGTGGCTTATTATGCCGTGTATAGGGCGGACGAGCGCGCCACGTCATTTGCGTATAGGTTCACACAATATCTGACCTCGGCGGAGGGGCAAGATTACGCGGAGGAAATTGGGTATGTAAGGCTGGCTGACGGGCAGGCGGTTCAGCCAAAAAGCGGAAACGCTGCGGAAAAGATTTATTCTACTATTCCGTTTAGCATAAAAGATTTACAGGAGAAAACGGTGCGAACGGTTAATGAAACAATAAATGTAATAGGAGGCGCCGTTCCTTTACATATTGATACTTACTTGAATGAGACCTACGGATTAAGGCTTGTCGCCAGGACGCAGAGTACGACATACAGAACGTTGGCACAAGCATTAAACCTGCTGGTTACCGATGAAAAAGAGGTGTGCATATTCAGCGCTTTTGATGATATGGTTATGTGGGATATCGGCGGTGATTTTGGTCCCGAACCGTTTCCCGTATGCGACCTTGAAGAATTGTATCCAGACTTGTTATTCAGGGTTTTCAACACGGAGCAAGCGGACACCGAAGAGAGAAGCTATATTATAGTAACAAAGCCGGGGGCGGAATATGATTCGTTTTCCGAAAGCCTTTATCGTTGGCTGCTTGTCGAGGATCCGATAACGTTCCCGGACCCGACAGACGACCCGGGAGACGACCCGATAATTATCAACCCGGATGACCCGATAATTATCAATCCCCCCGTTTATAAGCCGATAATATATCTTTACCCAACGGAAGAAACCGAAATTACCGTAACGCTCGGCAAGCCCGACGAGCTGGGATCTACCTATCCCAAATACAACGGCGCGTGGCATGTTCTGGCGCAACCAAACGGGGATTTGCTGGATTTGGATACTAATCGTCACCTCTATTCCCTGTATTGGGAGGGCGGACAGGTGCGCACGGAGTTGGACGAGGGCTTTTGCGTCAAGGGCGGGGACAGCATTGCCTTTTTGGAAGAAAAGCTGGAAATATTGGGCTTATCCGAACGCGAGGCAAACGAATTTATCATTTATTGGCTGCCTCTTATGGAAGCAAACGAATACAACTGCATAAAATTCCTGTCGAGGGCTGAAATTGACGAAATAATGCCGCTGACAATAACGCCGACGCCCGACAGTGTAATCCGCGTAATGATGGTGTTTGAGGGCTTAAGCGCCCCCGTCGACGTTCGCGAACAGCAATTGGAGCGCGTCACCCGTTCGGGCTTTACCGTGGTTGAGTGGGGCGGAACGGTGTTAGGTGGACGCGCTAAATAAAATAAGAGGCGCAAGCCGCAAGGGCGAAGGGGCATTTCCGCTCCTTCGTTTCTTTATAATTTAAACTCCGTCAAACATACATAAAAGAATAAAAATTATAAAATTATCCTTTTTATTTGTAAAATTCCTGTCGGAGCGTCAATAAACACTTGACATTTTCGTAAAATGTGGTACAATATAATTAGTGATTATAGGGGCTCGCGCGGCAAAAAGAGAAAACGGTAGTATAGTCATTGATTTTCGCGACGGAAATTTGTGAACGATGCGGAATGAAAAGCGGAATACAAAAATTTTTAAATCCATCGGTTTTGCGAATGAGGAGAGGAAAATGACTGTACGCGAGGCGATTTTCGAGGCAAGCAAACAGCTGGCGCACGTAGGCAACCCCGTTTTAGATGCTCAACTGTTACTGGCGCATGTGTTAAATGTACCTAAAATAAGCATATTGACCGACCCTGCCCGCTTGCTTCACGAGGACGAGCAGACAAGCTTTAGGCATCTTGTATCTAAGAGAGAGGAGCGAATTCCCATACAGTACATACTGGAGCAATGCGAGTTTATGTCGCTGAAATTCGATATAACGCCCGATGTACTCATTCCGCGCGGGGACACGGAAACGCTTGTTGAGGCGACCCTAAAATGTTTGAAGGGGCATGACACGGCGAGGGCGCTTGACATTGGGACAGGCAGTGGTTGTATTGCGGTGAGTTTGGCGCATTATGCCCCGCAAATAGAGGTTGACGCCATGGATATTTCCGCCGCCGCACTGAAGCTGGCGCGCCAAAATGCAGCTAAACACGCGGTCGATGGGCGCGTGACCTTTATGGAACGCGATATTTTCTCTGACTGTTCGGACCTCCCGAAGTATCACGCAATCGTGTCGAATCCACCCTATATTAAGAGCGACGTAATCCCGACGCTTCAGCCGGAGGTAAGTAAATTTGAGCCGCGGGCTGCCCTCGATGGCGGGGCGGACGGGCTGAAATTCTACCGACGGCTGGCTGAAATTGCGCCCTTTTTGGTGCGCAAGGAAGGGTATGTTATATTGGAAATAGGCGAGAATCAGCTCGCGGACATCGTAAAAATTTTCGCGGGACATCCGCTTTTGTCTATTAACGATTTGTCCGGGACGCCGCGTACGGTTATTGTTCATTATTAAAATTTTTAAAACGAGATTATGATAATGTTCAGAATAATGCGGGAATCAGGGGGATTTGGAGGATAATTATGGCGCTTTTTTCTCAAGAATTTATTCAGGAAGTCATTTTCCGCAACGATATAGTTGACGTGATAGGTTCGGTGGCGAAGCTTAAAAGCGCGGGAAACAGCAATTATAAAGCGTTATGCCCTTTGCATAATGACACAAAAACGCCTTCGCTATCGATATCCGCCGACAAACAGATGTTTCATTGCTTCGGATGCGGAAAAGGCGGCACGGTAATAAATTTTATCATGGAATATGACGGGCTGGATTTTGTTGAGGCAGTCAAGTATCTCGCCGAAAAAGCGGGGCTGGAGATTCCGCAGGAGGCAAATGAGGACAAGCCGCTGAATTCTGACTTGAGGCACACGCTTTACAATTTGAACATAGAAGCGGCAAAATTTTTTTGTACGCAGTTGCATTCGGCGAAGGGCAAAAAAGCCATTGAATACGCGAAGTCGCGGCATCTTACGGACGAAACTATAAAGCGATTCCGGCTGGGATATGCGCCGGGTGACGATAGTCTTCTGCAACATCTTAGCGCACAGGGGTTCACGGCGGAGCAGCTGCGGCTTGCGGGCGTGACGGGAGAAGGCGATAACGGCAATGTTTATCAGCGTTTTCGCAATCGGCTCATGTTCCCGATTATAGATTTGCGGAAGAATGTAATCGCGTTTGGCGGGCGCGCGTTGGGGGACGGCGACCCAAAATATTTAAACACCTCTCAAACGCCTGTTTTCAGCAAGAGTCACAATCTTTTCGCCTTGAATTTTGCGAAGAAGTCCGCGGAGGGGCGCTTGCTGCTCGTCGAGGGATATATGGACGTAATTATGCTGCATCAGCACGGATTTGACTATGCGGTCGCCACGCTGGGCACTGCCCTCACCACCGAACAGGCGCGTTTGATTAAGCGGTACAGGCATGAGGTGATTATCAGCTATGACGCCGATGAGGCGGGGCAAAAGGCGGCGGAACGTGCCATAGGGCTGTTGCGCGAAGCGGGGATTGAGGCGCGGGTTCTGACGCAAAACGACTGCAAGGACCCCGACGAATACATAAATAAGCATGGCGCGGCGGCGTTTAAGGAGCTTATCAAAAATAGTCCGCCCGCGTTGGAATATGTGCATGACAACCTGAAAAACAAGTACGATTTGCAGACGCCCAACGGGAAAATAGCGTATACGCGCGATTTTGCTAAGGAGCTGGCGAAGATTACGGGACCTGCGGAGCGGGAAATTTGGGCGCGTCGCGTTGCGGAGGAAGTCGGCATTTCTTATGAATCTATATTGCAGGAAGCCGCGCGCGCGTCGGTTGCGAAAACGCGTCAGGGGATGCAGAGTGGCAATTCGGGTGGGAACGCCTCGCAAAACAAGCTTTCGGATATATATATAGGAAAGTTTTCGGTGGGCGAAGAGGCGCACCGCGGACAAACTCCCGAAAAAGCCTTGCTCACGCTTATGTCGAAGGATATTGCCGCCGTGGACATTGCAAAACGTGAGTTATCGGCGAATTCGATGATGTTTACCGACGAGCTGTGCGGGCGGCTGGCAACGGCGTTTTTCGAGGGGAAGTCCGCGAAGGATATTGCCGCTGACGACCGATTTGCCGACGATATGCCGGAAATCTCAAAAATCATTCTTGCAGATAATGCGTTTGAAAATATGACAAATCAGGACATAATAAAAGGTGTAAATGAATTAGTCACCAAAATCAAGCAGTCATCGCGCGCGAGGAAGCTGATTAAAGCGGCGGCGGACGGCGACAGTCAGCAGGTAAGCGAGCTATTATGTAGATCGGAAGAG
>JAISFC010000035.1 GCA_031263785.1 Clostridiales bacterium
TGAACCGCATGCTCGACCGACGCATCCACAAAGAGGACATCCCCCAAGCCTACCACACCCTCTTCCCCGATCTCCCGGACACCCATTGGGCATTCCCCGACATCATCGAATCCGCCATCGATCACCAATATTCCCGCCTCCCCGACGGCTTCGAGATTTGGCTGTAACTGCACGAAATTAACATTAAATAAAATACCAAATAACACACACCTCACCTATTGCGAGGTGTGTGTTTCGCGTATAACAAATTTTTTTAAAAAAACGGCTAAAAGACGGCTGATATTGGTTTCGTTTCTTTTTATATTTAAAAAAATCAAAAAAATTTTAAAAATATTTCAAAAAAAGCTTGACTTTTTATAAAAAATGGTCTATACTATAGTTAGGGTGGTTAAAAGTGGAGTTGGGTGGATGGTGGTCCCAAAGAAGATGAAAGGCGTCACCAACAACTCACAAAACGAAGGAAAGAGGTGGGGAAAATGTTATCAGGCGAGTGTCAGCACAATATTGACGTAAAAGGCAGGATGATTGTCCCCGCTAAATTCCGTGAAGATTTAGGCGAAAAGTTCGTTATAACCCGCGGGCTTGACGGTTGCATTTTCGTTTATGCGATGGACGCGTGGATAAAGCTTGAGCGCAAATTAGTCGAGCTGCCGCTGGCGGATGCGCATATTCAACGGTTTTTCATTGGAGGCAAAGAAGAGGTCGAGCTGGATAAGCAGGGGCGAATACTAATACCCGCGCATTTGCGCACTCACGCGCGGCTCACTAAGGATATTGTTTCCGTAGGAGTCGGCGGTCGCGTTGAAATTTGGGATAAGGCGCAGTGGCAGCTGCAAGGCGAAAAATTCACGTCCGCGCCCGGGAATGAGAATTTAACAATGAGGCTGGACGGATTAGGAATTTAGGAGGAAACGGTGGAATTTGAGCATTATTCGGTGATGTTGCAGGAAACTATAGATGCGCTTAGGGTGCGCGAAGGCGGGATTTATGTAGACGGGACAGTGGGCGGCGCGGGGCATGGTGAGAAAATTTGCGAGTTATTGGGCTCACGCGGCGGATTTATCGGGATTGACATGGACGAGGAGGCGTTGAGGGCTTCTAAGGAGCGGCTGGAGCGGTTCGGGAATGTGGAGCTTGTACACGATAATTTTGCTAATATAGATAATATTTTAGACAGCTTAGGAATTGAGGAAATAGACGGCGGTGTGCTGGATTTAGGCGTTTCGTCTTATCAGCTGGATAGGTCCGAGCGCGGATTCAGCTACAGGGCGGATGCGCCGCTGGATATGCGTATGGACAGGAATATTTTGAAGACGGCGGCAGAGGTGGTCAATAATTACACGGCGGCGGAGCTGACAAAAATTCTGCTGGAGTGCGGTGAGGAAAGATATGCGCGGCAAATAGCGAGGCGGATAGTAGAAAAAAGACCTATAAATACGACCTTTGAGCTGGTGAAAGTGATTAAAGGCGCGGTGCCGCCGAGGGTTAGGTATGCGGAGGGCAAGCACCCTGCAAAGAGGGCATTTCAAGCGATACGAATTGAAGTGAACGGCGAATTAAAGAACATAAGTAGTGCAGTCGACAAGTTCGCGCTTAGGCTGAAAATCGGCGGAAGATTGGCGATTATAACGTTTCATTCGTTGGAGGACAGAATCGTCAAGCGAAAGTTCATTGAAATCGAAGGGGGCAAATGCGTGTGTCCCAAGGGGATGCCGGTGTGCGTGTGCGGGGCAAACAAGCGTGCCGACAAGGAATTTAAAGTGGTAACGCGTAAGCCTGTCGTGCCAAGCGGCGGTGAAATTGAGATAAATCCGCGCAGTAAGAGCGCGAAATTAAGAGTAATAGAAAGGGTCGGTTAAAGTGGCGTATTCACATGGCAGTGCAGCCTATCAATCTGAGTGGGCGGTTCCGGCGCGGCGAATAAAAAAAGCGGTTCGCGCGCAAGTCCGTCAGGAGGCGAAGGTTAAAAAGAAGGATAAAAAGACGGCGTTGAACGTGGTACTTGTTTTTGCCGTTCTTTTTGGTCTGTGCTGGAGATATGTTGCAATATATGACCAAAGCAGTGATATAGCGAGCGGGCGCGCGAAGCTGGCGGCTATAAATGCGGAGAATTCGCAAATTCAGATGGAGATTGAACGTGAGACCGAAAAAGGACGTCTGGATACGTATGCTACCGACGTTTTAGGCATGGTGAAGCCCGACAAGAGCCAATTTGTATATATAACCCTCAATAAAGGCGATGAGATGGAAAGCGCGCGTGAAAATAACGGCGGCAAAGACGGTTTTCTTGCTAAGCTTGAGGGAATTGCGGAATATTTTGGTCAAGAGTAAAATAAGTAATTATTAGAGGTGATATAACTGAAAAGCGCGACCAATGCTGCACCTAAAAACAAAATGAAAATGCGGCTTTTTCGTATTTTGCAAATATTTTGCTTAATATTGATTTTATTGATTTTCCGCACGGCGTTTCTTCAAATTGTTCAAGGCAAGTGGCTACAGCAGCAGGCTATTGAGCAGCAAACGCGTGACCGCATGATAAATTCTAAGCGGGGGGCTATTTATGACCGAAATGACAAGCCGCTCGCGGTTTCCGTTTCGAGTGAAGTTGTCAGCGTTGCGCCGGCTGAAATAAAAGACAACGCGGACAAGCGCGGAATTTCGGCGGAATCTATTTCGGCAGAGCTTGCGCGGATTCTTGAGCTAGACCAAGCGGCGGTGCTGGAAAAGGTGACTAAAAACAGCTTTTATGAGATAATCAAGCGCAAGGTGGATAAGGCACAAGCCGATGAAATCCGCGCATATATATCAGCCAACAAGATTACCGGCATAAACCTTGACGAGGATATCAAGCGATATTATCCATACGGGGCGTTCGCGTCGCAGGTGATTGGATTTGTGGGGATTGACAATCAGGGCTTAGAAGGCGTGGAAAAGATTATGGATGACGAGCTAAAGGGGACGATGGGGCGCGTGGTGAGCGCGAAAAACGCCAAAGGTGTGGAGATGCCTTTTGAATACGAGCAAATGGTGGACCCGCAGGACGGATTATCGGTGGTGCTTACGATTGATGAGGGCATTCAGCATTTTGCGGAAAAGCACCTTGAAACGGCGTTAATTGAGAATCGGCTGACCAACGGGGCGGCGGCGATAGTGCTGGACGTGAAGACGGGCGAGATACTTGCCATGGCGACGAAGCCCGATTACGACCTCAACAACCCGATGACGCTGACGGATGCGTCATTATTAGAACAAATTGCGACGCTTCCGGCGGAGGAACAGCTTGACCGCAAGACGCAGGAGCTTAGCAAATTGTGGCGCAACAAGCCTGTGTCGGACACATATGAACCCGGCTCGACATTTAAGGTTTTCACGGCGTCCATGGGGCTTGAGGAGAATGTGGTAAAACTTAACGATACGTTTTTTTGCGGAGGCTCCGTGAAGGTTGCGACTGAGAATATAAGATGTTGGAAGTCGGGAGGGCATGGGCAGCAGACCTTTGAAACGGGGATTCAGAACTCATGCAATCCCGTTTTTATTGCGGTTGGCGCGCGCGTGGGCACGAAGAATTTTTATAATTACTTCAAAGGCTTCGGTTTCATGGAACGCACCGGGATTGAGCTGAGCGGCGAGGCGGTGGGTTTCTTCCATAAATCAAACGAGTTCAAAGAAATTGATTTGGCGATATCTTCGTTCGGGCAGAGCTTCACGGTTACGCCGCTGCAAATGATAGCGGGAGTGGCGGCGATTGCTAACGACGGCAACTTGCTTCGTCCGCATATAATCAAGGCGCTCAAGGACAGCGAGGGCAATGTGGTAAAAAGCTACGAGGCGGAAACTGTGCGGCAAATTGTATCCAAGGAAACGAGCGCGACCATGCGACAATTGCTTGAAAAGGTGGTAAGCGACGGCACCGGCTCCAACGCGTATGTGAGCGGATATCGTGTGGCGGGCAAGACGGGTACGAGTGAAAAATTACCGCGCGGAAACGGCAAATACATTGCGAGCTTCGTGGGATTTGCGCCGGCGGATAATCCGAGCCTTGCGGCGATTGTGATACTTGACGAGCCGACGGGGCAGTATTTTGGCGGTGTTATTGCCGCGCCGATTGTAGGCAAGATTTTGGGGGACAGTCTGTCATATTTGAATGTGGAGCCGCAATACACGGCGCACGAGCTGGAAGTGATGGAGGCGCCCGTGCCCGATGTGCGAGGCATGAAGGTGGCGGCGGCGGCGAACACAATTGCCGAAAAGAAACTAAACTATAAAGTAATAGGTGACGGAGCGGAGGTTATCAATCAGATTCCCAAGGCGGGAGCGAGGGTCAACGTAAACTCCACAATCACACTGTATACGACGAGCGAAACGGACAATCACATGGTGACCGTGCCGAATGTTAATAAGATGACGGTTTCGCAGGCGACCCAAGCGATTACGAATGCGGGGCTCAATATTAAGATAACGGGCGCGGGGGCGACGCAAAACGCAAGCGGCTGTATCGCGTTCTCTCAAAGCATAGAAGCGGGCACGAGGATTGAAGCGGGGACGGTGGTATCGGTGGAATTCCGTACCCTTGAAGTAGATGAATAAGCGCGGCGGGATTTATATTTGCTCACGGCGGAGTGTTGAAAATGATTAGAGTTGATTCAAGAAAAGTGAATAAAGGTGATATTTTCGTTGCTATTAAAGGGTTCGCGGCTGATGGTCACGACTATATTCCGCAGGCGGTGGAGCGCGGGGCGGTGGAAATCGTCTGTGAGAGGGCGGTGGAAGGCGTGGCGGTTCCGCAGCGTGTGGTGAAAAATGCGCGTCTGGAAGCGGCTCGTTTGGCGGCGGATTTTTTTGGACATCCATCTGAAAGGTTCAAGCTCATTGGTGTGACGGGGACCAACGGCAAGACCACGACCACCTATATGATTAAGGCGATTTTAGAAAGCCGCAAGGCAATTGTCGGGTTAATAGGCACCAATCAAAATATGATAGGGGATAAGGTTGTGCCGACGGAGCGCACGACGCCCGAAAGCGTGGAGCTGCAGGAGTTGTTCGCGAAAATGGCGGATGAAGGGTGCGAGTACGTGGTTATGGAAGTGTCCTCTCACGCGCTGGTTCTGGACCGTGTGGCATATAGCGGATTTGAGGTTGGTGCGTTTACTAATCTGACGCAGGACCACCTCGATTTTCACGCGGACATGGAGGAGTATTTTAACGCGAAAGTTAAGCTTTTGGATATGTCGAGGCATGTGGTTGTGAATGTTGATGATGAGTGGGGCAGGAGCATCAAAGGCGAGGTGCGGGAGGTCAGCGGCGCGCTTGCTCAAAACTCTAAATTAACGCGTGAAGGCATGGAGTACGTCTACAAGGGCGAGCTGATAAAGGTGGCGGCGGTAGGCGGTTTTAATTTGCAAAACACGCTGCTTGCCATTGGGGTCGCCGAAGAATTGGGCTATACGTTGCAAGAAATTGTGAGCGGTC
>JAISFC010000050.1 GCA_031263785.1 Clostridiales bacterium
TGGTTGCGTGATTTTGCAGGGCTTCATGTCATGCGGAGCTTTTTTTCAAAAGTGTTACCTATCTATTGACTTTTAACAAATCATTTATTTAAAAAAAATTAATTGGTATTGATTTTTCATTGTGATTGTGTTAAAATGAATGAAAGGCATAAAAATAAAATCATTAATCTTCATAAAAGCTCCAAAACATTATGCTACACTAAACCCGATTGAAAGAAACGGAGGTGTTTTTATGCAAAGTCAGACCAAAACAAAGCGCACTATTGGGTTGCTTTTAATCATTGCTGCCTTATATATAATCTTACAATACTTCGGTATTTTGAATCTACTTGTGCCGAGTCAGCTTGCGGACAGCAACATGGGCTACGGTATGCTTTTTGTAATCGGGCTCATTACTTCCGTTCATTGTGCGGCTATGTGCGGCGGAATCAATATTTCGCAAAGCCTCAAAAGCAACGGCGGTTCGTCTGTGCGCGCGGCGTTCCTGTATAATCTTGGGCGCGTTATTGCCTATACTGTTGTTGGTTTTATTGTCGGCGCGCTGGGGGCGGTCATCACTTTCTCGAACGCTATGCAAGGCGTCCTAAAGCTTGCGGCGGGCGTATTTATGGTGATTATGGGCGTGAATATGCTTGGGATTTTTCCTTTTTTGCGCAGACTCAATCCTCATATGCCCAAAATCTTCGCAAACAAGGTCTATGACGCAAAAGAAAAAAATAATAGTCCGCTTTATGTGGGGCTGCTTAACGGGCTAATGCCGTGCGGACCGCTGCAGGCTATGCAAATTTACGCTTTATCAACGGGCAACGCGTTTGCGGGGGCGTTTTCGATGTTCCTATTTAGCTTGGGAACCGTGCCTTTGATGTTTGGGCTCGGAGCGTTTGCTGGGGCTATGGGGAAGAAATTTGCGCATTCAGTCATGACTGTAGGTGCGGTTTTGGTCGTTGTGCTCGGGCTTTCTATGTTCAGTCAAGGGTGGACGCTGTCCGGGTTTACAAACACAAACACTCTCCACACGCCTAAAGCGTCAAATCAAGATGTGACAATCGAAAACGGCGTGCAAATTGTACATTCCACGTTGTCATCAGGGCGTTATCCGTCTATAACGGTTTACGAGGGTGTGCCGGTCAAGTGGATTATCGACGCGCCCAAAGGCTCAATAAACGGGTGCAATAAGAGCATGACCATTAAAGAATATGGAATAACTTATACATTTAAAACAGGCGAAAACATCATAGAATTCATGCCCACGCGGACGGGGAAATTTACGTATTCGTGCTGGATGGGCATGATTAAGGCGAATATAACTGTAGTTAAAGGCGGCGACAGCTAGCCGAAAAGTTTTGCAAGCGAATTCAAAAGGAGGATAATCATGAGTAGAAGAATTTGGTTTAAGGCAGGAATAACGATTTTTACGCTGTGTTTGGTGTTTATATTCGGGGCGGCAAGCTGCTCAAATCAGAACGCTAACGCTCCGACCGGGAGCAATGCAACCACGCAGAAAACATCACAAACAATCGCAAAGGATGAAAGTTTAGTGATTCCGATTAGCGAGCTTTCGTCCACCGCAAAATTCTACCCCATCAATGTGGACGGTGAGGACATGGAAGTGATTGCGGTCAAGACTTCGGACGGCAAAATCCGCACGGCTTTCAACACTTGTCAGGTCTGCTATGACAGCGGTCGCGGATATTACAAGCAACAAGGCAGCAGCTTGGTGTGTCAAAATTGCGGAAATAAGTTCACCATGACGCAGATTGAGGCGCAGGCAGGCGGCTGTAATCCATATCCCATATTCGCAAAAGACAAAACCGTAACGGACCAAAACGTATCAATTTCGTATGATTTTTTCAATGAGTCGAAGGATATATTTGCAAATTGGAAGCAAGAGTATTAGAACGGGCGGTGATTAGATAATGCAACAAACGATAAAAATTGGCGGAATGTCGTGCGCGGCGTGTGCGGCGAGGGTTGAACGCGCGCTTAATAAGCTGGACGGCGTGGAAAAAGCAAGCGTTAATTTTGCGACGGAAAAAGGCAGTGTGACGGGCGACGCGTCTTTTGATGAGATAAAGCGGGCTATTGAGCAAGCGGGCTATTCCGTCATAGAGCAGACGAAAAACGCGGTTGACGAGGACAGAATCCGCAAAGAAAAGGAAATCCGCGTACTATGGATTAAGTTTATTGTGTCAGCGATTTTCGCGATTCCGTTGCTTTACATCGCGATGGTGCCGATGATTAAATGGGTGCGGCTGCCGTTCCCCGCGGGGCTCGACCCCATGCAATACTCGCTAATTTACGCGCTTGCGGAGCTATTGCTCATAATTCCCGTTATAGCGGTCGGCTACAAATTCTACACGGTGGGCTTTAAGGCGTTATTGCTAAAATCACCGAATATGGACAGCCTTATCGCAATCGGCACGACCGCCGCGGTAGCTTACAGCATATACAACATGTGGCAGATTGCAAATGGCGCGTTTGCACAGGTTGACCATTTATATTTTGAAACCGCGGGCGTGATTATAACGCTGATACTGCTGGGTAAATCGTTGGAAGCGGTTTCAAAGGGGCGGACGAGCGAGGCGATAAAGAAGCTCATGGGGCTTGCGCCGAAAACCGCGATTGTATTGACGGACGGCGTGGAAAAGGAAATTAAGATTGAGGACGTGAAGGTTGGGGATATAATTGTCGTTAAGCCGGGCGGGAAAATCCCTGTTGACGGGACCGTTATATCGGGGAAAACCTCTATTGATGAGAGTATGCTGACGGGGGAAAGCATGCCGGTTGGCAAGAAAGAGGGCGATAGCGTGTTTGCCGCCACGATTAACACCACTGGCGCGATTCAATTCCGTGCGGACAAAATCGGGGCAGACACCGCGCTCGCGCAAATTATCAAGCTCGTTGAGGACGCGCAAGGCTCGAAGGCTCCAATCGCGCAAATGGCGGATATTGTGAGCGGGTATTTCGTTCCAATTGTGTGTGGTATTGCGGTTTTGGCGGGGATTGCGTGGTTTATCGGCACGCGGGACTTTGAATTTAGCATAACTATATTCATCGCGGTGCTGGTTATCGCTTGCCCCTGCGCGCTGGGACTTGCCACGCCGACGGCGATTATGGTCGGGACGGGTAAGGGAGCGGAAAACGGCATACTCATAAAGGGCGGGGAAGCGTTGGAAACTACGCATAAAATCGATGTTATCGTGTTTGACAAGACGGGGACTATAACCGAGGGCAAGCCGACCGTCACCGATATTATCGTGAACGATATTGACAAGGATGAGCTCCTGGCGTTGGTTTCATCCGCTGAAAAACAGAGTGAGCACCCCCTCGGTCAGGCTATCGTGAGCGGAGCGGTTGATAAAGGATTATCCCTGATAGATGCCGAGAATTTTCAGTCTTTGACGGGCAGGGGCGTTCAGGCGCAGGTTGATGGAAAAAATGTGATTGTCGGCAATAAAAAGATGATGAAAGAGCAAAATATTGAGCTCGTGGATTTTGAAAGTACGGTTTTGACGTTGGCGAAAGAGGGTAAAACGCCTATGTATGCGGTAATCGACGGAACTTTGGCGGGGATTGTTGCCGTTGCGGATGTGATGAAGCCGTCAAGCCCGGACGCCATTAAAAAGTTGCACGATATGGGCGTGGAGACGGCTATGATAACGGGCGATAATCTTGACACTGCCAATGCAATCGCGAAACAAGCGGGGATTGACAGAGTTTTGGCTGAGGTGCTGCCGCAAGATAAGGCGAACGAGGTCAAGAAGCTGCAGGCGGAGGGCAAAAAAGTGGCGATGGTCGGGGACGGGATAAACGACGCGCCCGCCCTCGCGCAGGCTGATGTGGGCATAGCAATCGGCAGCGGCACGGACGTAGCTATGGAAAGCGCGGATATTGTGCTGATGAAGAGCGATTTGACGGACGTTCCAACGGCGATAAACCTAAGCCGCGCGACGATACGCAACATTAAGCAAAATCTATTTTGGGCGTTTGGTTACAACGTAATCGGCATACCGATAGCCGCGGGGGTGCTGTATCTTTTTGGCGGTCCGCTGCTGAACCCGATTTTCGCGGCGGCGGCTATGAGCTTATCGTCCGTGTCCGTGCTGACAAACGCGTTAAGACTAAAAAGATTTAAGAAATAATAAGGAGTGAAGCACGATGAAAAAGATTATGGTATTAGCGGCAGCTGTGTTGTTTGCATTTTCTCTTGCGGGATGTAGCTTAGACGTGGTGGGCAATGACGCCTTGCGGGCATATAATGAAATTGCGCAATCGGGATACAACACCGATAAGGCGAACTTTGAGTGGAACGGCGAATTAGGCGGCGCGGCGAATTTCACTTTTGATATCGAGCCGTTCACAGCAGCGGGATTAAACGATGTAAATGCTGTAAACGCCGATATTAATCTTGTTGTGGAAAGGGAAAACATAGGATACCACACGGCTATGGACCATTATAACATTGATTTAGGCGACGGAAATTTGTTTGAATGGGCGAAGGACGTTCAAACAAACGGCACAACGGGCGAAAATCAAGATAAAGACGTGGTATTTGTGCTGAATCCCGAGCCGTTTATTGCCGCAGGGGTGGACCCTAATAATGTTGATGGTTGGGCGTACGCGCAAGTCAGCGTCGACATAAACGGCACACCTACCGATATTTGGAAGTTTTTAAGACCGTTTGATATACGATAGAGATAAATATTTGTTTAATTTATCATATTAAAAATTTTCTTTGCGTCTTCAATATGTAAAATTTGCGTCTGGTTGTCCCCCGGCGCGCCGCAAGTGACTAAAACAAACCGATTTCCGCCCTTTTCTGCAAGGGTGGCAAGGCATTGACCAGCCTCTTCCGTGTAGCCCGTTTTCCCGCCGAGAATAACACCGCCGCTGAATTTCGCGCTGTCCATTTTGGAAAACAGGGTACTATAGAAGGTAATGCCGTATTTATGGCGGTTTGTAGGCTGTGTGGAGTATTTTGCCGCTCCGAAGATTTTGTAAAAAGCGTCGTTTTTAATGGCATATTCCACAAGCAAGGTTATATCCTTTACAGTCGAATAATGGTCTATATCATGCAGTCCTGTGGTATTTGTAAAATGCGTATGACTCATACCAAGCTGCTTCGCCTTTGAGTTCATTAAATCCACAAACGTGCGCTCAGTCCCTGACACATATTCCGCGAGACCTATAGCGCACTCCGCCCCAGACGGCAGCATTAAGCCATATAGCAAATCGAGGATGCGGACTTTTTCGCCCGGCAAAAATCCTGCCATCGAGCTATTAGACCTGTAAACAGCCTCAAATATTTTTTCGTTCAGAGTTATTTTTACATCCGAATCCTTAATATTTTCGAGTACGATAACGGCAGTCATTATTTTGGTCATAGACGCGGGATAAATACGCTCATTACCGCCCTTGTCAAAAAGGATTTTGTTCTTGCCTTTATCAAGCTGTACGAGAAAAGCGTTAGCGCTGTTAATGTCTATACTTGAAAATTCGCTTGCAATTTTTTCGGATGCCTTTGGCGGTTCGATTTGCCCGCAATTTTTAATCGTAATCAAATACCGTTGCACCGATACGCAGACAAACACTATTAAAAAAATAATCAATAAGCAACTGATGAAGCGTCTTTTCCTCATAATCAATCCCCCGATTAAAAAAATAGCTTGTCCTCTACGATTATAATTTTACCGCAGATTAACAAGCCGTTTTTTAATATTGAATTGTTAATTTATTAAGAAAAAGTATAGATTGTATTTATGTTTTATTAACGCCTATTTAGAAGGAAGCAGGACGGTGAAAGTTGTGCAGCCATGCTCGCTTGCCGCGACAATTTGCCCGCCGTGCATCGTTATAATTTCCTTTGCAATGGCAAGCCCAAGCCCCGCTCCGCCCGTGTTATTTGAACGCGCCTCGTCCAGCCTGTAAAATTTATCAAATATAGAAACAAGCTTATCTTTGGGAATAATCCCGATGTTTCTAAATTCAATTTCTACAATATTATTGTTTAATTTCGCAGTTATATCAATGACACTATTATCTTCACCATAAAAAATCGCGTTTTTCAATATATTATTAAATGCCCGCGCCAGCTTGTCGGGGTCGCCGTAGACGCTCAAATCCTCAGCGGCATGTATTATCGACTCTTTATTGTGCGCGGCAAGCAGAGGATAAACTTCATCCGATAATTGTACAAACATGTAATAAAGGTCAATATTCTTTGGCGATAATGGTATCGATTGCAAATTATACCGCGTAATCTCAAAAAATTCGTCTACAAGAGTTTCCAATCGGTGCGCCTTGTCAAGCGCAACGCTAATATGCTTTGTTCTTTGCTCACGGGGCATGTCGGGGGTCTCGTTCAGCAAGCTCAAATAACCGATAACGGAAGTAAGAGGCGTTTTAATGTCGTGCGCCAAATAGGTGATTAAATCATTTTTGCGTTGCTCTAATTGCCTTTCCGCTTTTGCCCTTTGCCTGCGCGAATACCAAACAACGCTGACCGACAGAATTACAGCGCACACGGCTATGGCGGCAATAACGATAAAGTCGAGATTGTTGCGAATAACAACTTGATACACCTGATGCGCTTCCGCCGGGCGCATATGAAAATGTTTCTGCATAAAAGCGACAATCCAATCCCCCGCATTGCCACGCACGAGCAAGCGCAGAAAGGACACGAACGCGGCGGACGCGGCGACAATCGCGACTATTTTGAGGTAGACCTTATCTTTCAATTTTATAGCCAACTCCCCATACAGTTTTGATATACTTAGGATTATCCGCCGTATCGCCCATTTTTTCGCGCAAATGCCGTATATGTATCGTAATTGTGTTGTTGTTTTTGTTGTAATACTCGTCTTTCCATAGTTCGTGAAATAACTGCTCCGAGCTAACGACGTTCCCTTTCCGCTCGCAGAGAATGCGCAAAATTTCAAATTCCGTAGGCGTGAGGGATAGCGGCTTCTCATTCAACGAGCATTCATGCGTGTTTATATTAATCACCAAACCTGCATGAATAATGACGTTTTCGCCCGCTGTTGGCGCGGAATTGTATTTCTTGTATCGTCTAAGCTGCGCCTTTACCCTCGCAACCAATTCCAACGGGCGGAAAGGTTTCGTGATATAATCGTCCGCACCGAGCGTCAGCCCCGTGATTTTGTCGGTTTCCGCTTCTTTCGCAGTCAGCATAATAACGGGATAACTATGCTTCTCCCGTATCTTTTGGCAAATAGTTAAGCCGTTCACGTCAGGGAGCATAATATCGAGGATTGCAAGGTCAAGCTCCATGTTTTCGATACAGGCAACCGCTTCCCGCGCGTTGTAAAATTTAAAAACGGTGTAATTCTCATTTTGCAAATAAAGCTCCACCAAATCAGCTATTTCATGCTCATCGTCAACCACAAGTATTTTGTCGTCCATATGCTGCCTCCCTCACTGATATAGTTTAAAATTCCTTAATAGAAAAACCGCCAAACCTTGATGTTCAGCGGCGATATGGTGCCCGAAATCGGATTTGAACCGATACGAGGGTTACCCCTCATTGGATTTTAAGTCCAAGGCGTCTGCCAGTTCCGCCACTCGGGCGTGTCTGCAATGATTTTGCATGACACACGTCTATGAGTAATATTGTCTTATTGTGTGTTGATGTATACGAATAATACTTCATTTCCCGCATCGGTAAAATAATCATAATCAACCGTTGCGCCGAAATTCTCGCTTACAAACCTTAGAGGAAGAAATGTTCTGCCGTTCACAACCGTGGGCGGGACGTCCAGCCAAACAACCTCGCCGTTGACATAAGCGAAATTACTGCCTATAGTGAGTATTATTTCCGAACCGTTCAGCGAAGCCGTTACAGTTTCATTAAAGCCGTCGTAAACATAAGCAATGCTGCCGCCCATTTTTTCGACCAAAACACGCGCGGGGACAAAGACGCGGTCGTTCATTTCAAACGGGGTCGAATCCGCGGCAAATGTCAGCTTTTCTTCATCTAAAAATATCTGTATGGGGTTTGTATCAACGTCGTCAGCGCCCCGAAGCATATCCCATACCGCGCGAATGTCAATAGCATCGTCACTCGGAGTTGTGTCGACGGGAACGTTAAAATCGTAGTATTTCACGGTCCCGGTGATAGAAGTCTGCGCTCCATCCGTTTCGTCCGATATAGCAAACGTTACTTCATTAAGATAGCCGCTTTTAACCGTCGCGGTCAATTTTATTGAGGAGTTTACGTTAGAATCGTCAGCCTCATCTAATTCCGGAGCTATGAACATTTTTACTAATTCCACAATTTGTTCGGACTTCAATTCCAGCTCATAACCTTTCCCGATTTTGGTCCAAGGGTAATCCGGAATGGTTAAAGCGCTGTCTACATCTTCAAAATCATTCAAATTTGCGTACCATTCGACTGCAAGTGTTTCGTCTTCTGATTTAATGTTGCTTTTAAACAGAAGGTCGTCGCCGGAATATAAAATTACACCGTCAAGCTCGCCGATGGACATACCATCCAAAGTCACACTTGCCGAGACTCTGGCTTTCATTGAAGAAACGGAATCCGTCTTAACGATTGCGTCATCCAAAATTTTTTGCCCCGTCGAGCAGCCGGCAGAGACAGAAACAACGGCTATAATCATCGTTAGCATTACTAATTTTTTTATGAGTTTCATATAATCATCCTTTACTAATTACATTGTACACTATAATTTCAAATAATGCAAGAGAAATTTTAATAACTTGACAATAAAAATTTTTTGTGCTATCATTAAGGCGGGTGATGACATTGAAACATGTTGAAATATACACGGACGGCGCGTGCAGCGGCAATCCCGGAAGCGGAGGCTATGGCGTTATTTTGCGTTACGGCGCCATGGAGAAAGAAGTTGCGGGAGGGGCTAAGGACACAACCAACAACCGCATGGAGCTTATGGGGGCAATTGTGGGTTTGGAGACGCTGAACGAACGGTGCAGTGTCAATTTATACACAGACTCACGCTATTTAACGGACGGGGTTACAAAAGGCTGGGCGAAAGGCTGGCGCGCCAACGGCTGGGTGAAGAAGGACAAAAAGCCTGCTTTGAACCCGGACTTATGGGGACGTCTGCTTGATTTGCTGGAGCGGCACGAGGTGAAATTCATCTGGATTCGAGGTCATAACGCACATCCCGAAAATGAACGCTGCGATCGCATGGCAGTCGAACAAAGTCAAAAGTATAAAACATAGTCAAGTGGCAATTCTCTAATATAGAGGTGATAGTATGATTGTTGCTGTAGCGGGCTATATCACGGGCGCGGCGTCCGAGCTTGGCAAGCGTGGGCATACTGTTGTAAAATATGGCAAATACAGCGGATATGTTGACGCAATTTTGTATAGAGGGGAAGTGAGCTTCCATCAAATTAACGTGCTGACAAATAACTTGTCCGCCAATCAAAACGGCGTGTTGATGATTAACGCGGAGGGTAAAACTTTTGACGATATTGATAAAATATTAAAATT
>JAISFC010000066.1 GCA_031263785.1 Clostridiales bacterium
TCATACAAAAAGAATGGTGGAAATTATACCATTCTTTTTTTGAATAAAAACATGACAATGTCCCGTTAAAATCCATATTATATATTTTTAAACCGCTATTTTTGGTAAAAAATGTCAAAAAAACTTGACAAGATTTCTTAATTTATAATAAACTATGTTTAAGGTTGTTGAAAGCAAAGGAGCGCGGGATAAATGCGAAAATTCAAGCCGCTTAATATTCGCGGCGCAGTAAATGAATTTTTCTCTGATATATTGCAAATTATAAAATTAAGGATAGGATTTTTTCTATTTTAATATAGTCGTCAGCAAAAAGGAGCGTGCCTTTTTTGAACGTATGGAGTATTTGTTTATTCGTATTGGGTCTGGGTCTGTTCCTTTTAGGGATGCACGTTCTCAGCCATGGCTTGGAAAAATACACGGGCGAACGGATTCGCAAATTGGTGGGGCATCTCACTAATTCGATTCCGCGCGGCATCTTGGCGGGGACGATTGGCACGGCGATTATCCAGAGCAGCAGCGCGACGACGGTAATTGTTGTCGGGCTTGTAAATTCCGGCGTCATGACGCTGAAGCAATCGGTTGGCGTAATAATGGGCGCAAACATCGGCACCACCGTGACGGCACAACTCTTGCGGCTGGCGGACATCAAAAGCGATATTTGGTACGTAAACATCCTGAATCCGCACATTTTCGGTCCTTACTTCCTCGTTGCCGGGTTCCTCCTCTACCTTTACATACACATTCGCAACCATCATCACCGGCATATGCGCAAATTCGTAAGCATCGCGATGATAGGCTTGGGCATGATTTTCGTCGGCATGAACGGCATGGAGCAGTCCGTTACGAGCGCGAGCAACAGTGAATGGCTCAAATCCGCCTTCACCACCTTCCGGCACCCCCTAATCGGCGTACTTGTCGGCACGGGGGTCACCGCGCTGATTCAGAGCAGCAGCGCGTCCGTCGGGATATTGCAGGCGTCCGCAAGCACGGGGCTAATTTCCGTTTCCGCCGCAATCCCTATCATTATGGGGCAAAATATAGGCACCTGCATAACTTGCATACTCGCCGCGATTCGCGCCAACCGGACCGCAAAAAAAGCCGCGGTGGTGCATTTGCTGTTCAATATTTTCGGCACCATATTGATAATGCCGTGCATCTATATTTTTAAACACTTCTTCTCCATCGCGTCTTGGGACAATCCTATAACGCGCGGTGAAATCGCCAATTTCCACACGTCCTTTAACATCACATGCACACTTATCTTTATGTGGTTCTCCGGCTCGTTCGTCAAGCTCGCCGACCGCATTGTCGACGGAAAAAAGCGCCGATAATAAAGAAAAGCCCCCCTTTTTTCGCACCGCGGGGGACTTAACTTTAGGCGTTTTTTTGCGCCAATCTATTCCAGCAATTTTGCGACTGCCGTGTAAACGAGCGCTATTTTATACCACGTCGCATAATCGACTGAGCCGGTTTGCGGCAAGTTAAACACTCCTTGGAAAATCCGCACCGCGTTGGCTGTCTGGTCGCCATACCGTCCGTCGGCTGAAAGCGCGGGAATTAGCGGATAATTGCCCCTTATCACATTGAGCTGATTCTGAATCGACTGCACTGCCGAGCTGCAATCGCCGATTGTTAATGTTCTTCCCGGATACGACGACGGCAATCCCATCGTTTCCTCGGCAGTAGCTAAATAAGTGTCGCTACCGTAGTAATAGCGTAAAATTTGCAACGCGGAATATCCTTGCTTTGCTAAATCTTCGCTCCCCCACTGGCTGAGCCAGCCCGGGTTATTCACATTGCGTCCGTCGTTGTACTGGCTGAAAAATGGCTGTTTATAATTGTTTCTGCGGATGTACTGCTGCCAAATCTGGTCAACCACATTCGAGATAGTATCGAAAATCGTATGCCCGTACACCCATTTCTGGTCGTATTGAGTAGAGTGTGATACAGGTTAAAACCGCTATCCCTGTTATGAAAAAATCGCTTAAATACCGTGTTTCTTGATGTTCGAAAAATCGCGTCACGCTTTTGACGTGCGAAAACGAACATTTTCAATGAACATTTTTATTGACAAATCCAAAGTTTCGTGATATTATGGATACATAATTATAAAAACATCCTAAGTGGCGCCGTCATTATAATGGTCTGCTTTTGTAAAAACAAAAATATTATTAAACTGTAAATTTATAACTTTACGGGGAGGTAAAAATGATTATTGAGCAACAAATCAAAAAGCTTTTGGCGGATGAAGGGGCGGAGCTTGAGGTGCCTTCCAATCCGGCGCACGGTGAATTTTCTTCCAACATCGCTATGAAAATGGCTAAACAGCTTAAGAGAAAACCGCAGGACGTGGCGCAGGAAATAGTCGATAAAATGGACCTGACTAACACTTTCATCGCGAAGGTGGAGGTTGCCGGTCCCGGGTTTATCAATTTCTATGCCACCGATGAGTGGTATCAATCAGTACCGCTTGAAATCGCAATCGCAGGGGACGAATGGGGGAAAAATGATTCCCTCAAAGGTGAAAAAATCAATGTCGAATTTGTTTCGGCTAACCCTACAGGACCCATGCACATCGGCAACGCGCGTGGCGGGGCGTTAGGCGACAGCTTGGCAAAGGTCATGAAAATGTGCGGCGCGGAGGTCGTCAAAGAGTTTTATCTTAACGACACAGGCAATCAAATTGAGAAGTTTCGCAATTCGCTTGACGCGCGTTTCCGTCAGCTTCAAGGGGAGGATGTGGACTTTAAGGAAGATTGGTATCAAGGCAGGGATATTATCGACCACGCGCAACGTTGGCTGGATGAGGGGCACACGACCTCGGAGGGGTTGGCGGAGGACGCTTTGGAGCGTAATATTGCGGATATGGAGCGTATTTTACGCGATTACAACATAGAATATGACGTATGGTTTAGGGAGAGCTCGCTTTACAAAGACGGATTTGCGAATGAGATTTTGCAAAAGTTAATAGCCGCGGGCGCGACGTACGAAAAAGACGGGGCAGTTTACCTCAAAACCTCTGTTATGCTCGGCAAAGACGGCGAAGGCAAGGACGATGTATTAATCCGTTCAAACGGCATCCCGACCTATTTTATGAGCGACATCGCTTATCATTATAATAAGTTTGTGGAGCGCGGTTTCACGAGGTCAATAGACGTCTGGGGCGCGGACCACGGCGGGCATGTTGACCGTGTTAAAAAAGGCATTGAGTATTTGGGGATGAATCCCGATAAATTCGACGTTAAATTAATTCAGCTCGTTAAGCTCCTCAAAAACGGCGAGGTTGTGAAAATGAGCAAGCGCAAGGGCGACGCCATCGGGCTGGAGGACTTGGTTGAAGAAATCGGCAAAGACAGCGCAAGGTTTTTCTTCAACATGCAAAACGCAAAGAGCCGCATGAATTTCGACCTTGACTTGGCGGTTAAGCAGTCGTCAGATAATCCTGTATTTTACGTGCAATACGCGCACGCACGCATTTGTAGCATTTTAGATAAAGCGGGTATACAGTTTAATAAAAATCTTAAATTAGAAGATCTTGGGGGAGGAAATATGATTGTTACTGATAGCAAAGGAATAAAATATAATTACAACACTAAAGAAGAGCGCGATTTAATCCGCAGGATTGCGATGTTCCCGCGAGAGGTGGCGGCGGCGGGCGAGATGCTTGAGCCGTCCGGGCTGACTACTTATGTCCGTAGCTTGGCGGGTGAGTTCCACTCGTTTTATAGTAAATGCCCCATTAAACGCGAGGAAAATGAGGATGTCCGTTCGGCGAGATTGCTTCTGGCTCAAGCGGCTAAGCAGACGATTAAGAATACTCTTGACATTTTGGGGGTAGATGCACCCGAGCATATGGATAAAAAGGTAGATAATCCAACGATGTCTAAAACGTTGTAGCTTACGGGGGCTATTACATAGCGTAACAAAAGAAAAGTCGGAACAGAAAATCTCTCTCAAATTATAAATATCGTCGGGGAAATTTTAGCTTATCCAAAAACATACGGCAGTGTTAAACGCATTTTTATTTGAAGATAGCGAAAGTGGCGGGAGCAAGAGATTTTTTTGTTCAATAAATTCCGTTAGTCGGGATACAAAATAATCACAAATTGATGGGGTGGTAAAGTGAACATTAAAGCCATAAGAGAGCAAATACATAGCAACCCCGAGCTTGGGAATCAAGAATTTGAGACGTCAGAATTAATTCAGTCGGCGCTCAGCGCGATAGACATACCCCATGTTTCTATGGCGGGTACGGGCGTTGTCGGCTTAATTGATAACGGCAAGCCCGCAACTCTGCTACTGCGAGCTGATATGGACGCGCTCCCGATTCAGGAGACGACCGGCTTGCCCTTTGCGTCTAAAAACAACGGCGTTATGCACGCTTGCGGGCATGATATGCACATTGCAATGCTTCTTGGCGCGGCGGAAAGGCTCATGCAAAATAGAGATAAGCTCAATTGCAACATCAAGCTCGTGTTTCAGCCCGATGAGGAAGGCGACGGCGGCGCGCGGAGAATGATTGAGCAGGGCGTTCTGGAGAATCCTCATGTTGACGCGGCTATTGCCTTTCACGTCTGGCCGGAATTTGAATACGGGACCGTCGGGACGAAAATCGGCGAGATGACTGCCACCTGTGATGAATTTGAAATCGTAATAAAGGGCAAGGGCGGGCATGTCGCGAAGCCGCAATTTACCAACAACCCCATCACTCCCGCGTTTGAATTGGGCTATAGACTTAAGCACCTTACCGTTGATTTCCCGCATATTCTGGATGTAACAAACATTAATTCGGGAAGCGGGTCTCCGAATGTTGTGCCCGACATCATGACATTAAGCGGCTCAATGCGGGTGGCGGAGCCTAAGTTGCGCACATTTATTCCCGAATTAATCAAAGAATTATGCGAGGAAATTGAAGCCAAATATGATGTTTCATATGTGTTTACGCCGAAGTTTCAGTTGCAATATCCGCCTATGGTCAACGATGAGCAGCTGACGGGCTACGCTGAAAAAGTCATAAAAAATCACGCGACAACAAGGCGTTTGGAGCGACCGTACTTTATTGCGGAGGATTTCGCTTGTTTCTCCGAAAAAGCGCCGTCCACGCTCATTCTTCTGGGTTGCTGTCCTCCCGACAGGCTTGGGCAAAATGATTTACACCAAAGTGACATGATGGTTGACGAGCGGACATTGCAGCTGGGCGTTGACCTATTCACGGACATCGCGATGAATTATTGTATAGATAAAATAATGCAAAGGCAGGTGTGTTTTAGATGAAAGAGTATAAGGAATTAGGACCGTATAGCAAAATCGAATCGTCGTTGCAATTTGAAAAAGAGGTCGAATGGTGGCAATATCGGTTTGTGCATAATCAAGAGTTCGGGGAAAAAACTAAGTTGGATTTTCAAGACGGCGCAATTGATGTAAAGACCTTTGCCGTGCAAATGCGCTATTATAAGCTTATGGAAACGGATTTACACGCCGAATGGCAAAAAAATCTTGAAAAATACGGCGTCTTTATTGAACCGCACAATGAATTGATCGAAAAGCTTGCTACGCCCAAATCTTTGAGATACGAATTGCAAAGTTTTAGGAATCTCAGCGAGACGATAATTTCTAATATTTACGTTGCGGGCGAGGAATTATTCTATGAAGACCCGACCGGAGGCGTAGACACAAAACTACAAACGTGGTTTAACGTGCTTGTGCCGGAACAAAAAGAGACGTTTATTTCCGCCGCCGAGGCTGTCCTCAAGATGAAAGTCAGCCATTGCACAGCTGAGAATGCGCGGGCGTTAGCTGCATTTATCGCCAAAAACACTGATTCGGCAAAACAAAAAACCACGCCGACAAATCTCGAACCGGTCTTATGAAAATTTTTATTGACGGCGAATACGGGACCACGGGTTTACACCTAGCTGAGCAAATAAAGCAGCTGGGCGGCGCGGAGCTTTTGAGCATACCTCATGATAAAAAGAAAGATGTGGAGGCTAAAACCGCGCTTTTGAATTGCGCCGACGTCGTTTTCCTTTGTCTGCCGGACGAGGCGGCTATCGCAAGCGCAAAATTAGTTATAAACCCGAAAACCGTTATTATAGATTGCTCAACCGCGCACAGAACGGAGTGGACTTACGGGTTCGCGGAGCTGGACGACAAATTTTTTAGCGAGATAAAAACCTCCAACAGGATTGCAAATCCCGGCTGCCACGCGACAGGCTTTTGCGCGGTTGTTTATCCGCTGATTAAGCACGGAATTATACCTCCCGACAAAACCGTTTGCGCTTATTCTTTAACGGGCTACTCGGGTGGCGGGCGCGCGGTTATTGAGGAATATGAGACAAATAACATCAAAGGCGCGGCTATTTACTCTCTTGGGTTAAAGCATAAGCATTTGCCCGAAATGCAAAAAGTTTGCGGATTAGAAAAACCGCCCATATTTTCGCCGATTATAACGGATGTACCCCGCGGAATGTTGGTTGGCACGGCTATTGAAGAGAACTGCGAAAAGGTATATAATGTTTTAAGTAAGCACTACGAAAACACGGCGATTAAGGTTAAAACGGCGAGGGACGCGCGGCATCTTGACGTCGATGAGCTTGCTACTACCAATAAATTGACGATTTATGTAACCGGGAACGAGCAGCAAACTCTCGCGATTGCAAGCCTTGACAACCTCGGCAAAGGGGCAGGCGGGGCGGCGATACAAAATTTCAAAATAAGAACAGGCGCGTTAAATAAAATTTAGCGGAAATTACACACGAAGGCGGTAATGCTGAGTCTTCACCTAAAACGGAGGAATACATGAGCGAAATTGAAAATCTGGTAGAGGCTTTGCCTTACATATCAAAATATAACGGGAAGGTTGTCGTCGTCAAATACGGCGGGGCAGCCATGCTGGACGATACCCTGCAAAAAGCCGTTATGACCGACCTTGTCGCGTTAAAGCAATGCGGGTTAAAGCCCGTGGTCGTCCACGGCGGCGGCAAAATGATAAATAAAAATTTGGAGCAATTTGACATTAAAGCCGAGTTTGTTGACGGCTTGCGCTACACCGATAAGCAGACCATGGAGATTGTGCAGATGACGTTAATCGGCGATATAAGCAAATATTTGGTCAAGCTTATTCAAAACATCGGAGGACATGCCATCGGTATTTCGGGCATTGACGACAGCTTTATAACGGCGGAGCCTATGGGCAAAAAGTATGGTTTGGTCGGCAATGTTTCGGAGATTGACACCACCCTGATGGATATTTTAATCGAAAATAACTTTATCCCGGTGATAAGCCCCGTCGGTGTGTATAACGGTAAAGCCTTCAACATAAACGCGGATATGGTCGCCGCTGCCATCGCTTCGAGCCTGCAAGCCGAAAAATTAATCGTTTTATCCAACGTCGACGGCGTTATGAACGGCAAAGAGTTGATTTCCGTTTTGAAGCTGTCGGAAATACCGAAACTGATTGACGATAAGGTCATAACCGGTGCAATGATACCCAAAATAAGCGCTTGTATGGACGCCCTGCGGCTTGGCGTCCGCAATGTACACATCGTAAACGGCACAATCCCTCATTCCATTTTGACCGAAATATTCACCGATCAGGGCATCGGGACAATTATCGAAAGGTGGTGAGCAGCATGCTAATGAACAATTATAAAAGGTATAATGTCACTTTTGTCAAGGGCGAGGGCAACTATCTCTTTGACGACAAGGGCAGAAAATATCTTGATATGTCCGCGGGAATCGGAGTTAATTCCATTGGCTACGCTCATCCCGAATGGGTTAAAGCCGTCGAGGGGCAGGCACAGACCTTGGCGCATGCTTCTAACCTTTTTCATACGCAGCCCGCACAAAAACTGGCTGATGAAATTGCAGAGAAAACGGGACTACACAGCGTGTTTTTCGCTAATTCGGGTGCCGAGGCGAACGAGGCGTTGATTAAGCTGGCGCGGAAGTATTCTTTTGACAAGACCGATTCACCCGCGCGCCACAAAATCGCCACTTTAAGCAACAGTTTCCACGGCAGAACGGTGACTACGCTTTCGGCGACGGGGCAGGATAGGCTGCATAAGTATTTCGACCCGTTTACCGAAGGATTCTATCATATTGAGCCCAATAAAAAATTAGAGTTACAAGGCGAGACATGCGCGGTTTTAATCGAGGTTGTGCAAGGCGAGGGTGGGATTAAACCGCTTGAGCCGGAATTCCTGCGGGAGATTCAAAAGAAATGCGCGGATAATGATATTTTGTTTTTGATAGACGAGATACAAACGGGCTTTGGGCGATGCGGCGAGTGGTTTGCATATCAAAATTACGGTTTGACTCCTGATGCAATCAGCTTTGCTAAAGGCGTCGGGGGCGGTCTCCCCATTGGCGGAATTGTCGCCCGCGAAGGGCTAAAAGACGTGCTTTCTTACGGCACACACGGCTCAACCTTCGGCGGAAATCCCATAGCCTGCGCCGGGGCGCTCGCGACAATTGAGGTCATCTCGAGGCTGCTGCCCGGCATAAAATCTAAAGGAGAACGTCTGAAGCTCATATTAAATAAAAAGTTCGGGAACAGCCGCGGCTTGGGGTTAATGTTGGGCGCAACAATCGGCGATAATTTGGATGATATCATCACACAATTGCTCGAAAGCGGCATTGTTCCGCTAACTGCCGGCGGAGGTACTCTACGATTGCTTCCACCGCTAACTATAACGGAAAAGGAGATTGATGAGTTTGAAAAAAAGCTTGCTGAAATTGGCTGATTTAACGAAAGAGGAAATCATCAAAATTCTTGATTTGGCGGACCAATTTAAGTTTGAATTCAAAAACAACGTGGAGTTTAAGCCTTTGAAAGATAAGACTCTCGCTATGATTTTCGCGAAGCCTTCAACGCGTACGCGGGTGTCTTTTGAAACGGGAATTTTCCAGCTCGGAGGTCACGCGCTGGTTTTGGGCATAAACGACATGCAGCTGGGGCGCGGCGAAACGATTGAGGACACGGCGCAAGTGCTTTCCCGCATGGTTGACGGGATTATGATACGCACATTTGCTCAGCAGGACGTCGAGGATTTGGATAAGTACGGGACTATCCCCGTCATAAACGGGCTGACTGATTATTGCCATCCGTGTCAAGTTTTGGCTGATTTGATGACGATTAGGGAGTTTTTATATGAGCTTGAGGGTAAAAAAATAGCTTTTTTGGGCTCGGGGAATGTGTGCAATTCCATGATTGTCGGGAGTGAAATTTGTGGCATGGATATGGTTGTGTCCTGCCCCGAAAAATACAAGCCCGATGTCGACGCAAAATACAATTATACCAAAAATCCCCATGAAGCCGTGGAGAACGCGGACGTAATCGTGACGGACACTTGGACTTCTATGGGGCAGGAGTCCGAGCGGGCGGCGCGAATCAAGGAATTCACCGGGTATCAGGTCAATGACGAGCTTATGAAAACCGCTCCGTCTCATGCCATAGTTCAGCATTGTTTGCCGGCGCACAAAGGCGAAGAGATAACAGAGAGTGTGTTCCGGGAACACGCCGACGAAATATATTCCGAGGCGGAAAACCGCTTGCACGCCCAAAAGGCGGTTATGGCTATCTTAATGGGCGAAAAATAATTATTTTGGAGGGAAAGATATGTATTATATTAAAAAACAGTCTGAAAAAGATACAGTAAAAGGGCATGATGCTCAACCGGAAACTACCCATGCGGAAAGCATTTTAGAAATGCGCCGCAATGTTCAGCTTGCAAAGGATAAGGCTCTGAAGAAAGACAAGGCGATTCTTGACCCGAAGGTGTGGGGCGGGCGAACTTACGGGCTTTAGGCGCGTTTGTTGTGATGCGCTCCGCGATTTTTCTCATGTGAACCATAATTATTCAACTGCCAGCGGCATCGCTCCGCTATTTATTCTTGCGCGTCAACATAAGCTTGGCGAGCTAACTGATTACAACGTTCCCGTGCTCCCCTTTTAACTTTTCCAGCACCTTTTTATGCTTAGAATACGCTAATTTTTCGACGAACATTGTCCCCGCCCCGTTGTGCGTCATTATCTCGTCGAACAAAATATCGGGGCGCGTTCCGTTTATTATATGCACGGATTTAACGCCGGATTGAACGCTATCCACGGCGCTGATTACTTTGGGATACATGCTTTCGCAAATGTCATCCTTCAATCTTTCCGCGAGGTCAACGTCCATTTCGCTGACAACCGTGCCGTCTTTATGCAAAATCCCGTCCTTGTCCGAGATAAAAATCAATTTTTCCGCCTTCATAATCTTTGCTATCGCCGTCGCGACCTCTTCCGGAAGCACATTGTAGGCTTGCCCCGTTTCGTCGGTGCCGATAGGGCTGATGATGGGCACAAGCCCGGAGACTAATAAGTTATCTAAAATTGCGCGGTTTACCTCCTTGATTGTACCGACAAGCCCCAGATTTTTCCCCTTTATTTTTTTCTTCTCGCATAAAAGCAGCTGCCCCTTCTGCCCCGAAAGCGCGACGCCCACTGCACTTAAATCCATCGACAATTTAGGGCTTATTTCCCTCAAATAAAGAGTCTCGATTATTTCAAGAATTTTGGGCGTGGTCACTCTGCGCCCGCCGATAAACTCCGATATAACGCCTTGTTTCTTGATTTCTTCCTCGATGTACGGCTTCCCGCCATGGATTAAAATTATCTTAATCCCGCTTTGCGCAAGCATTTTGATGTCGGAAATAATGCTCGCCCTCGCCTCATCAGACCTGAGCGCAAGCCCGTCATATTTGATGACAAAAATGTCGCCGCGATAAATATTCAAGTAGCTTATTCCTTCGCGGACAGCCGCTCTTTTTTCTCCTGACCACACATGGTCCTCTAAGGATTTCCTCATGCAAATGGCAGTGTTATCGCCCACATACGGCGCATAATTGGGGATAAATTCATATCCCAGACGCAAATACAGGTCAACGGCAAAACGCAAGGGGTCGCCTGTTTTGAGAATCATATGCGTAGCGCCGCACTCTTTGGCGTCGCTTTCAATGAGCGCGACAAGGCTCATCGCGACTCCGCTGCCCGTATGCCCTTCTAAAACAAACACTTTTTTAAGCTCGGCAATCGTTTCGTTTTTCATTTTGAAGCCCGCGATTCCGATAGGCGTTTTGTTGTCGTACGCAATATAAACCGCGGTTAAATCAATATTTTCGTCGCTCGAACGGTATTGCTCCCTCGGCGAATTATATTTTTCGTATTCCTTATCTAAAAAGTTCTCTAATTTGCCCTTTAGCAATAGGAAATCCGAGTTTTGGCTGTCTACTTTTTTAATTTCCAATTAATTCCCCCCTGACTTTTGCGATTTGCGCGGCGGCTGTGTTCGCTCCGCCATAGGAATTGCGCTGCCGCACGCACGCCTCGAGCGAAATCGCCGCATACACATCATTGTCGAAGACCGTCGAGAACTCCCTGTATTCCTCTATTGACAAATCGTCTAAAACCTTGCCATTTTCAATACAATATGCGACAATTTTCCCCGTCGCTTCATACGCTTTTCTAAAGGGCACGCCCTTCTTAGCAAGATAATCCGCGCAGTCGGTGGCATTTATAAAGCCTTTTTCGCACGATTTGCGCATGTTTTCCTTATTCACCCTCATCGTCGCGAGCATCGGCGCAAAGGTCGACAAGCACATCTTAACCGTGTCGACGCTGTCAAAAATCGCCTCCTTGTCCTCCTGCATATCCTTGTTGTAGGCGAGGGGCAAGCCCTTGAGCATCGTGAGCAACGCCGTATTATCGCCGAAAACCCTGCCGCACTTGCCGCGGATAAGCTCGGCGATATCGGGATTTTTCTTTTGCGGCATAATCGACGAGCCCGTTGCAAAACCATCATCCAGCTCGATATATTTATACTCTTGGCTCGCCCAAAGGATAATTTCTTCGCAAAAACGGCTCAAATGCACCATGATAAGGCTTATCGCGCCCGCCAATTCGACGCAATAATCCCTATCGCTTACGCCGTCGAGCGAGTTCTCGCAGGGCTTGTTAAATCCCAACATTTCCGCCGTTTTGTGTCTGTCTATCGGGTGGGTTGTCCCCGCCAGCGCGCCCGACCCCAGCGGCGACTCATTCATTCTGTTGAAACAATCCTTGAGCCGCCCCAAATCGCGCATAAACATCTGCGAATACGCCATCAAATGGTGCGCAAAGGTTATGGGCTGCGCGTGTTGCAGATGGGTGAACCCGGGCATGACGCTATCCTCGTTTTGCTCCGCCAAATCGCACAAAACATTGATTAAATCCTTAATTTGCCCGCCGATATAGTCAATCTCTTTTTTTAAATACATCCGCAAATCAAGCGCAACTTGGTCGTTCCTGGACCGCGCCGTGTGCAGCTTTCTGCCCAAATCGCCCAGACGCTTGGTCAACTCATTCTCGATAAACGAATGGATATCCTCCGAATCGTCAAAAACAAGCTCCTCGTCAATCATTTTGGCAAGCTCCTTCGCAATCGCCTTCGCCTCATCCTTAGGAATAATTTCGCAATCCCCGAGCATAGTAACGTGCGCGATTGAGCCCGTTATGTCCTCGTTTAGCAGCCGCTTGTCAAACGCTAAAGAAGAATTGAAATCATTCGCCTGCGCGTTTATTTTTTTTGAAAATCTACCGTTCCATAAAGCCAAAAAATCACCTCAATTCATCAAAATATGCCGTAGACGTAAAATCTATGCGCTGGAGCCCGCTTACCGCTTTTCTTTAAGCAATGCCATTATTTTAAGCGGCAGTCCGTAAACCTTCAAAAATCCGCTTGAATCCACCTGATCGAACACGTCATCGCCGTCAAAAGTCGCAAAGTCCTTCGAGTGCAAGCTATAGGGAGACGTGCAGCCCGCGGTGATAATATTGCCCTTATACAGCTTTAATTTAACCTCTCCCGTAACGCACTCCTGTGTCTTGTCAACAAACGCGTCCAGCGCCTCGCGCAGCGGCGTAAACCAATGCCCCGTGTACACCAAATCCGCGTATTGCTTGGCTATTATGCCCTTATAATGCGCCGTCGTTTTATCAAGGCACAGGCTCTCCATGATCTCATGCGCGCGGTACAGAACCTCCGCCGCCGGAGCCTCCGAGATGCTGCGCGCCTTCATGCCGATTATGCGATTCGCCACAATATCCAAAGTCCCGACGCCGTGCTTCCCCGCAATTTTATTCAAATCCTCAATCAGCTTAACACCATCCGACTTCTTCCCATTCAGCGCAACCGGGATGCCCTTCTCGAAGCCAATAGTTATGTATTCAGCCTCATTCGGCGCGTTTTCGGGGGAATTGCTAATCTCCAAAAAGCCGTCTTTATTATGCGGCGGCTCGTTCGCCGGGTCCTCAAGCTCCAATCCTTCATGCGATAAATGCCAAATATTTAGGTCCTTGGAGTAGTTCGTCTCGCGGGTCACCTTCAATTTTATCCCGCGCTTCTCGCAATAATCAATCTCGTCGTCGCGGCTTTTCAAATCCCACTCGCGCCAGGGAGCGATAATTTTCATGTTGGGCGCAAGCGCCATAATCGTCAGCTCAAACCGCACTTGGTCGTTGCCCTTGCCCGTGGCTCCGTGGCAGACTGCGTCCGCGTTTTCAGCCTTCGCCACCTCAACCAGCTTTTGCGCAATCAACGGACGCGCCATAGGCGTCCCCAAAGTGTAACCCTCATATTTCGCGCCCGCTTTAAGCGTCGGGAAAATAAAGCCCTCAACAAACTCCTTCCGCAAATCGAGCACTATAAGCTTATCCGCGCCCGCGTTTTTTGCCCGCTCCTCAATCCCCACAAGCTCGGGCGTCTGCCCCACGTTCATGCAAACGGCGATAATTTCAGGGTTATCGTAATTCTCCTTAAGCCACGGGATTATGACCGAAGTGTCCAAACCGCCCGAATAAGCCAAAACCACCTTTTTTATTTTTCCCACACGCCTGCCTCCTCAACAATATCAAATATCTGCTCACAATCGTTCATTTTAGCCCACATTCTTGTGCCGTATTCAAAGTGCCACCATTCATTGTAAAAATTTACAAACCCCTGCTCCAGCATCAACCCGCACAATAATTCCCTGTTTGCGGCGACCTCCGCGTTTATGTAATAATCCGTCTTCTGCCTGCCGTCAAAACATAAATAATCCGTCCCCATATCGTAATTTTGCAGGGTGACGTCAACCGCTCCGCCCGTCACGTGAATGGCTTTTTCGGGAATCGCCACAAATTTATGCACCTGCTCATCCGTCATTTCGGGGTGGTCTTGCTTGAACGCGTTGAACATTTTCGTCTGCTTTTCAAGCGAACGCCACCCCTCATGCAAAACTATCGGAGTAGGCGCGTTTTTTGCAACCGCAACCAGCTTATCAAAGACAGCCTCCCGCAAATACTGCGGCGAATATGTTATTATATTTTTATCGACGACTTCGACCATTTTCATCCGATAATCACCCTTTCAACGGTATCGCCGATGTGCATCATACACTCCGCGAGATTAGTTTCGGAAATTTTGGCGAACTCATTTATCGTTACAACATCGTTATCGAAAATCGCCGCCTCATCCCCATATTTAACCTCGCCCTTGATATCGGTTACATCAATCATAGTCAGGTCCATGCAAACCCGCCCCACGACAGGCGCTTTTTGCCCGTTCACAACCAGCGCACCCCCGTTGGTCAGCTTGCGGCTAATACCGTCGGCATAGCCCGCGGATACGGTCGCAACCTTCATATCCCGCTTGGCTTTGTATGTCCTGCCGTACCCGAAATATGAGCCCTCGGGGAAATTCTCCACCTGAATAATCCTCGTTGTGAACCTAAGCGACGGCTTAATCGTGATATACCCCGTCAGGTGCGGCTCATTCCCGTACCCGTAAATCAGCAGCCCCATGCGGACCAAATTGTGGCGCGTTATGGCTTGGGCAAACGTCGCGCTGCTGCACCCCGCGTGTTTATAAGGAATATCGCCCAAAACGCCCTCCGCGATTTTAATCGCTTGCTCAAATTTTTCGCTTTGCTCGTTCGAGAATTCGATATCGCTTTCGTCAACGCTTTCCGAGCAGGAATAGTGCATAAAAATTCCATTTACCTTTATGTTTCGCAAGCCTTTTATCTTTGCGCAAAATTCCGCTAAATCCTTCATATGGACGCCCAAAATCCCGGACCCGGTTTCGATATTTATATGTATTTTAACGGGTTTTGTAGCCTGCCCATTAAGCG
This sequence comes from Clostridiales bacterium, assembly GCA_031263785.1. Taxonomy (GTDB): domain Bacteria; phylum Bacillota; class Clostridia; order Monoglobales; family WRBX01; genus JAISFC01. The sequence continues at coordinate 15,190 of JAISFC010000066.1, forward strand.
TTTCTAGGAACTCAATATTGTTCGCAACCGCAATTTCAAAATCGCGCTTGCAAATTTCCGGAATTTCTTCCATGCTCGGCTGATACATAACAAATTTTCCGCCGCCGAAGTATTTATCCAGCTCAATAGCCTCGGCAACCGTGGCGACCGCCGCAATTCGGTAGCTGCTGACCGCCCTCGAGACCGCCTCACAGCCTATGCCGTAAGCGTGGGCTTTGAGAACCGGCATAATTTCAACATCCTTGCCTATCGCTTTTTGGATTTCCGTAAGATTGTGCTTTATCGCCGCGATATCCACATATAATTTGCTTGGCTTAAACATCTCAACCGTCTCCTTTTACGCTTTTTTATCGTATAGCATGTAAACCCTTTTGTCGTCAACATCTTCGCCGAGGGTGTTGCGCCGCTTTATAATTTGCGTGACCTCAATAGGCTTGAATCCCGCCTTTTTATGTATTTCTATGGAGGGCGCGTTATTTTCCTTAGTCCTCATCAAAATCTTGCTGACAGGCGTTTGCTTAATCGTCTCTTCAATCAGCATCATCGCCAAACCCTTCCCGCGATGCGCCTTTGCCGTACCCAGCTCGGAATGATAATAACAATCGGCGGGGTCCTTAAAAAAAGATTTTACATCATCCGCCACATATTCGTCATCTAAAAGCGGGCGCGAACCGGCAAACCCCACTAACTCTCCGCTTTTATCATAGGCAAATAGCAGAAATCCCGTTTTGAGGTGGTCGGCGTAAATCTCAAACAGCTGCTCGTCGGGATATTTAAGAAAATATGGCGCAACGTTGAAGCATTCGTCAAACAACGAAATAAACCCGATTTTAAAAGTATGCTTTAATTCCTCGAGCGTTTCCGGCTTTTTTATGGAATAGCCGCTCCTATCAACACAACTAATCATATACCCCTCCATTATAATAAAAATGACGCTCTACTTTTGCGTAAGCGTCCTGTTTATATTCTATGCCGGTAAAAGGTTAATGCATAGCACATCATAGAAACAAGACGTTATCTCTACGACGTCGCGCCTCCTTGACCTCTAACATAATAACCGTTACATGCATCTCTCCCACTCCTTGTAGATATGTTATCACAAAAAAGCAATTCTGTCAAGCATTTTTTTAGCGGTGGTTACGGCTTGCAAAGTTGCCGTCAATATACCGAATTATCACGCATAAATATAGCAAAAGAGGCGATGCGTTATGGAAAATCTACAGCTATTTAGTTCCCGAAAAGCCTATAATTTTAAGCTGGAAAGCTACTTTGACCCTAATAATCGAGGGGAAAAAGACGCGGATTTGGTCCTCGCTTTGAAAAAGGCGTACGTCAAAATTTTCCCGCAGCCTTCGCGTTAATCCGCGCGGGATATTTTAGCGGAATCCCAATAGAAAGCAGGTGCCCCCGTGGTTGCTATATATGCGCGTCAGTCCGTCGATAAAAAGGATAGTATTTCTATAGAAACGCAAATTGATAACGCAATGAAATTCGCGGGAACCGCGCCTTATAAAATCTACCGGGACAGGGGATTTTCGGGGAAAAACACCGACCGCCCAGACTTTAAGAAGCTGATGCGGGACATTAAAGACGGGCTGGTGGAGAAGGTTATCGTGTATAAAATCGACCGCATAAGCCGCTCGATTGTGGATTTTGGCAGCATTATGGACGTATTTTCGCGGCATGCTATCGAGTTTATCTCGGTCAGCGAAAGCTTCGACACAAGCTCCCCGATGGGCAAGGCAATGCTGTATATCATTATGGTTTTCGCGCAGCTGGAGCGGGAAACCATCCAGGCGAGAATCAGGGACAACTATTACGCGCGGGGCGAGAAGGCGTTTGGGCTGTCGGGTATGGCGCCGTGGGGATATAAAAAAGTACCGACGCGGCATCTCGGCAAAAAGACGCATACATATGAGATAGACCGCGATAAGGAGGCTGTGATTCAGCAGATTTTTAGGTGGTATGTCGGGGACGAAAACGCGACGCTTTACAACATTGCGGCGCGGCTGAACGAGTCCGACGCAATCGACAAGAAATTTAACCACACATTTATCAGCCGCTTGCTTAAAAACCCTTTTTATGTGAAGGCAAACGCCGATATTTACAATTATTTGCGCGCAAAAGACGTGAAAATGAATAACGGCGTCGGCGATTACACGGGCGAGAAGGGGCTGTACATCTACGGCGATAAAAAAGCGTGTACAAAAGGCAATTTTTCGGACGAGGCGTTGGCTTTGTCATACGCGACGGTCGCCCTGCACGACGGGATGATAGACGCCGATATATGGCTTAGGGCGCAGGCTAAACTCAAGCGCAAACGGCTGCAAATAAACGGCGGTAGCGGCGAGAAGACATGGCTCGCGGGGCTGATGAAAT
>JAISFC010000070.1 GCA_031263785.1 Clostridiales bacterium
GTCGATTGTTGCCATCAGGCGGGTCTCGGAGTTATAGTCGATTGGGTACCGGCGCATTTTCCGCGCGATTCACACGGGCTCATGGAATTCGACGGCACCGCGCTTTATGAATATGCGGATAAACGTTTGGGGGAGCATTTTGAGTGGGGTACAAAGGTTTTCAATTATAAGCGTTCCGAGGTAATTTCCTTCCTAATATCAAACGCGATGTTCTGGCTGGAGGAATATCATATTGACGGCTTGCGCGTCGATGCGGTTTCAAGCATGTTATATCTCGATTATAACCGCAAGCATAAAGAATGGGTGCCCAATAAAAACGGCGGAAATGAGAATCTGGAAGCCATTGATTTTTTGCAAAAACTAAACAAAACCGTATTTGCAAAGCATCCGGACACTTTGATGATTGCCGAAGAATCCACAGCGTGGCCCAACGTTACTAAACCAACAAATATTGGCGGCTTAGGTTTTAATTTTAAGTGGAACATGGGTTGGATGAATGATGTGCTTACTTATATGTCTATGGACCCGCTTTTCCGCAAGAATAATCACGAAAAAATCACTTTTTCGATGCATTACGCGTTTTCTGAAAATTATATATTGCCGCTTTCACACGATGAAGTTGTACACGGGAAACGTTCTATTCTTGATAAAATGAGCGGCGACTATGAACAAAAATTTGCAAGTTTGCGAGCATTTTACGGTTACGCTATGGCGCATCCCGGTGCAAAGATTTTTTTCATGGGCAGTGAATTCGGGCACTTCACGGAATGGGCATTTGACAAGCAGCTGGACTGGATGCTACTGGATTATGACTTGCACCGTAAAATGCAAGATTACTTCCGCGAGCTGGTACACTTTTATCGAAATACTACCGCTCTTTGGCAAAACGACAATGATTGGAACGGTTATCAATGGCTAAAGGTGAACGACAATGTAAACAGCGTTATAGCCTTTTTGAGATTAAGTTCATCAAAACGTGAGAAAATTGTTGTCATTTGCAATTTTACTCCGGTACATAGGAAAAATTATACTATCGGCGTACCGTATGGAGGCATATATAAGGAAATATTCAACAGCGACTATACTGATTTCGGCGGAAACACTCCGCATGATGCCGAACGGGACATCTTACATCTCGCAAAAAAAGGTACATATGACGGACAACCCCATTCGCTCAGCATTGATTTACCGCCGCTTTCGGTCATCTTTTTAAAAAAAGCTTAATTAAAAAAGGCTTAATATAGTAAGGAGATAGAGTATATGAAAAATGAGTGTGTTGCAATGATACTAGCGGGAGGACAGGGCAAGCGTCTTGGTGGTCTCACCAAATATGACGCTAAACCTGCCGTTCCCTTTGGCGGGAAATATAGGATTATAGACTTTTCTCTTACCAATTGCGCGCACTCCGGCATAGACTCTGTGGGTGTTTTGACGCAGTATCAATCCTTGGGGCTGAATTCATATGTAAGAAACGGCGCTGCTTGGGGGTTTAATATGAACGAAGGCGGCGTGTACGTTTTATCGCCGTTTGCGAGCGAAAGTAAGCGTCAGTGGTACAAGGGCACAGCCAATTCCATTTATCAAAACGCGGAATTTATTGAACAATATGATGCAAAATACGTGCTGATTCTTTCAGGCGACCACATATATAAAATGGACTATAGCGCCATGATTGATTATCATAAGCAACACGGCGGAGCGGCTACGATTTCTGTATTTTCGGTGCCTATCGAAGAGGCAAATCGGTTCGGGATTATGAATACAGACAGCTTCTCGCAAGTGGTGGAATTTGACGAAAAGCCCGCAAATCCGAAAAGCAATTTGGCATCCATGGGGGTTTACGTTTTCACATGGGATATCCTAAAAAAACATCTGATGATTGACGATAACAATCCCAAATCATGCACGGACTTCGGTAAGGATGTCATCCCGCAAATGCTTCTGGCGGGCGAGCGTTTATTCGCCTATGAATTTTCGGGTTATTGGAAAGACGTGGGCACCATCGAGAGCCTGTGGCAGGCAAACATGGATTTACTAAGCGATACTCCCGAGTTGCTGCTCGATGATGATAATTGGAAGATATACAGCTACAATGCCCATCGACCTCCTCACTTTTTGGGCGAGAACGCGAATGTTCGCCGCTCGTACATAACCGATGGAAGCAGAATTAACGGCAGCGTTTCCAACTCCATAATATTCGAAGACGTTATAATAGAATCAGGCGCTATGGTTTCAAATTCCGTGATAATGGCGGGCAGTGTTATCGGGAAAAATGCGCAGGTGGAACGCTCCATAATCGGCTCAAACGCAAATGTATCGGCTAACTGCAGAATTGGTATCCCCGGCGCAAATACCTCGCAATATGAAAGTATACTTTGCACTAATAATGTAACTTTAGTTTCTCCGCGAGTTTCGATATGCAAGGGTACTATTATCGGGCAAAACTGCATGGTTGATAACGATATTAACACCTTTACAATCGACATCATTCCGGCGGAGGTTCGCAAACAGGAAAGTGTGGTGGTTTGCTAAAAATGAAAATACTTATGATTGCTCCTGAGGCTGAGCCGTTTGCAAAAACCGGCGGACTTGGCGATGTTTTGTGGTCCTTGCCAAAGGCATTGAGCGAGCAGGCGGAGGTTCGCGTTATTATCCCGAAATATCAAATTATTCCTGAGCAATATAAAGACCGCATGGAATTTTTAGGATACACGTATGTAAACTTAAATTGGCGAAGTCAATATTGCGGTGTGTTTAAGCTGGTTTTAGGCAATGTGACTTATTACTTCATTGACAACGAGTATTATTTTTCAGGAGCCCGCATGTATGGCAATTACGATTTGGAACGTTATGCTTTCTTCTCAAAAGCGTGTCTGGAAATACTACCGTTAATTGATTTTTTCCCCGACATAATCCACTGTCATGATTGGCAGACAGGATTGGTTCCCGTGTTGCTCGACGCGCATTTTAAGTGGGATGAACGATACAGCAAAATTAAAACTGTGTTCACCATTCATAACTTAAAGTTTCAAGGTGTCCACAACAAGAACTTCATAAACGACCTTCTGGGATTGCCTGATTATTACTACACAAACGACCGAATGGGAAAATTCGGCGACGCCAACTTTATGAAGGGCGGCATAGTTTTTGCAAATTATGTAACAACGGTTAGTCCCTCATACAGCGAAGAAATACGTCAGCCGGCATTCGGGGAAGGCTTAGATTGGCTAATCGGAGCAAAATCCGACAATCTTAGCGGGATTTTGAACGGTGTCGATTACGATGTGTACTCGCCTCAAAACAACGAAAACATTGCGTTTAAATACGATAAAGACAATTTCGCTGAAGGTAAGCGTGAAAATAAAAAAGCGTTGCAGGAAAAATTAGGATTGCCCATCCGCGAAGATGCTCCCGTCATATCCATGGTAACGCGCCTTACGCCACAAAAAGGGCTGGACTTGCTCATACAAGGCATGGATAGATTGATGCAGCGGGATTTACAATTAATCATACTTGGTACAGGGGACGCGGAATACGAAAATGCCATGAATCATTTTGCTTATCACCATTCAGAAAAGGTACGCGCATGTATTTTCTTCTCGCAAGAATTGGCGCATCAAATATATGCAGGAAGCGACATGTTTTTGATGCCTTCGTTATACGAGCCGTGCGGTCTTGGTCAAATTATATCGTTAGCCTTCGGTACGCTGCCTATTGTGCGCGAAACCGGCGGTCTCAAGGATACAGTCACCTCGTACAATGAACACACGGGAGAAGGGAATGGATTCAGCTTTAATCCCTATAATCCTAATGATATGATATACACGATTGACCGCGCATTGAATATATATAAAAGCCCGCGTTTATGGGAGAAAATCGTCCACACGGCAATGGAATGTGATTTTTCGTGGTCGAGGTCCGCTAAACAATATATGGAAATTTACAACAAAATTATAAAATGATAAGGTAATGGAAGGGAGTATAAAGATGGATACAGCAGAAAGTAGTAAGGTGAAAAACGCCATCAATTTCATCAAAAACAAACGTGACCGTCAAGATGTAAAATCCGAAGCGTCTATTCAAGACGGCTTCATTGAAAAAGAGCACATAAAACACGAAATTGAGAAGAAATTGCAACGTAATTTCGGCACCACTTTGGGTGAGGCTACTAAAACACAGCTTTATAAAGCCGTTGCAATGACTGTTCGTGATAAAATATTAGACAAATGGGTTAAGGATTCCAGCGAGAACGCCACTAAAAAAACCCTTTATTATCTTTCCTTTGAATTTTTGGTGGGACGAACCCTTGAGAATAATCTATTAAACTTGAGGCTTGATGGCTTATATAAAGATGTTTTAACAGATTTAAATATAGATTTATCTGAGATTTCAGAGGTAGAAGCCGACGCGGGGCTTGGCAACGGCGGATTGGGGCGTCTTGCCGCTTGCTTTATGGACTCGCTCGCTACGTTGGGATATCCCGCTTGCGGCTGTGGCATCCGCTATGAATATGGTCTTTTTAAGCAAAAAATCGTCGATGGATATCAGATAGAGATGCCCGACCCATGGCTGGAAGACGGCTGCGTTTGGGAAATAGAAAAGCCCGAGGAACAAGTGGAAGTTAAATTTGGCGGTAAAGTGGAAACATATTGGGAAGGCGACAAAATGAAGGTTTATTTGAAGGATGCCACCACGGTTCTTGGTGTGCCGTACGACATGCCGGTCGTTGGGTATAACGGCAAGATTGTCAATACACTTCGCCTTTGGAGCGCGCGCTCGCCAAAATATATCGACATGAATCTCTTCAGCAGCGGGTCTTATGCAAAGGCGATAGAAGAGAAGGAACTTGCGGAACTGCTTTCAAAGGTTTTATACCCTGAAGACAATCATTTTGAAGGGAAAAACTTGCGATTGCGCCAGCAATACTTTTTCACATCCGCAACAATTCAGTGGATAGTCCGTTCAATTAAAAAAAGGAATATCAACCTTTATGAATTGCCGAAATACGCTCAAATTCATATTAACGACACCCACCCCGCCATTGCCATACCCGAACTGATGCGCATTCTCATGGATGAGGAAAATATGAGCTGGAATGATGCTTACACCATTTGCTCAAGCGTATTTGCATATACAAATCATACTATATTGTCCGAAGCGCTTGAAAAGTGGCCGCAAAATATGATAAAAAATTTATTGCCGCGCATATACAGCATTATTGAAGAGCTCCATCACCAAAATGAGCGGTATCTTACAGAAAAATTCGGCAGCGATCAGGCTAAAATCAACTACATGAATATAATGTCGGACGGGCAAATAAGCATGGCGAATTTGTGTGTTTCCGTATGCAACGCATTAAACGGAGTCTCCGCATTGCATACAAACATTCTCAAAAATGATGTGTTCAAAGACTATTACTCAATTATGCCGCAAAAATTCAAGAGCATCACCAATGGCATCACATTCCGTCGATGGCTGAATCTTAGTAATCCGCGTCTGACAAATTTGATTACCGAGGCTATAGGCGACGGTTTTAACAGCGACCCGTCAAAGCTTAAGGAGCTGGAAAAATTTTCGACGGACAGCAGTTTTATAGAGCAGTTTTCTAAGGTTAAACGGGAAAACAAGTATGATTTGGCAAATTTTTTACAGCGCGAAAATGGCATAATAGTCGACCCTCATTCCATATTCGACGTACACATAAAGCGTCTGCACGAATACAAGCGGCAACTATTGAATTTGCTACACATTATGTATCTTTATAATAGAATACTCGCCAATCCCGAAACCAGCTTTTACCCGCACACGTTCATCTTTTCCGCAAAGGCGTCGCCCGGCTATAAACGCGCTAAGCTGATTATAAAGCTTATTAATTCGGTAGTGGAAATGGTAAATAACGACCCCATAGCCAGCAAGAAAATCAGAATAGTTTTCATCGAAAATTACGGCGTTTCCATAGCCCAAAAAATTATTCCGGCGACTAATATCAGCGAGCAAATTTCCACCGCGGGCAAGGAGGCGTCAGGGACAGGCAACATGAAATTCATGCTAAACGGAGCCGTTACCATTGGCACTCTGGACGGCGCGAATGTCGAAATGCGCGATGTTCTGGGCGATAACAATATTTATATTTTCGGGTTAAAGTCTGAAGAGGTCTCGCGCATCTACAAAACAGGCAATCAGGAAAGCAAGGAAATATACTCCACACATCCTGAAATACGCAAAATTCTAGATACTCTTGTGGACGGGACAATCGAACGGGAAAAGCCGCACCTTTTCAGCGAAATATATCAATCTCTGCTTTTCGGCGATAATAATCTTCCGGACCCTTATATGGTAATCAGGGATTTTGAAAGCTACGCTAAAACTCACGAAAAAATGTGGAAAGATTATCTAAAAACTGATAGCTGGAACGAAAAAGCAATAATTAATGTCGCCAACAGCGGTCACTTTTCCAGCGACCGATGCATCGAAGAATATAACCGAAATATTTGGAAACTCACTTAGAAAGAAGGTGTGTAGTTCGTGAGAATTTATCATAATTCTCAAAATAATGATTTCCGTACGCCTTTCGGCGCTGTTCCAATCGGCACCGAAGTGACTGTGCGGATAAAAGCGGAAGGCAATGTTTCCGATGTTCACTTGCGTTTGTGGCGTAATAATGAGGAAATTATTATCCCTATGAAAAAGAGTGGGAAATTTTACATCGCTAAAATCCTCGCCGACAGTCCTTCTCTTATTTGGTACTTTTTTATTATAAATACGAAAGATTCCACATATTACTACGGGAACAATGAGGAAAAGCTTGGCGGGGAGGGCGCAGTTTACGAGTCCGAACCCCCGTCATTTCAGATAACCGTCTATAAAAAGAAGTACCGTGCGCCGCGTTGGTTTCAGAAGTCAATAGTATATCAAGTTTTCGTCGACCGTTTTTACAACGGAATCAAGAACAAGGCGATTACCGCTAAGAGAGATGATTATTTACTGCATAATTCTTGGAATGAACCTGTCTCCGACAATGTAAACCACAATGATTTCTACGGCGGTAATCTCTTAGGAATAATAGAAAAGCTGGATTATTTTAAAGATTTAGGCGTTTCCGTATTATATTTGAATCCGATTTTTGAAGCGTACTCAAATCATAAGTATGACACCGGTGATTATATGAAAATCGACCCGATGTACGGCGACGAAAAGACTTTTAAATTATTATGTAAGCAAGCAAAGAAGCGTAATATATCCATAATTTTGGACGGCGTTTTCAACCACACCGGTGAGGACAGTAAGTATTTCAATAAATATGGGCATTATAACAGCGTAGGCGCATATCAGTCCGTCGACTCGCCTCATTATAATTGGTACACTTTTGAAGAGCATCCGGACCGATACCAATCTTGGTGGAATGTGCCATCTTTGCCGCAGGTCAACGAAAACTGTGAAAGTTACCGCGATTACATAATTGATAACGATGACAGCGTTGTGAAGCATTGGCTTAAAGCAGGCGCGCGCGGTTGGAGGTTGGACGTCGTTGATGAGTTGCCGTCGTCGTTTGTGAAGTCGTTAAGAGCGGCGGCGAAAAAGACCATTTCCGACGCTGTAATTATCGGCGAGGTTTGGGAAGACGCGTCAAATAAGGTCAGCTATGACGAGCAGCGGGAATATTTCTTGGGCGATGAGCTGGACGGCGTCCTCAATTATCCGTTCAAAAACGCTATAAATGGGTTTATCATCGGCGAAATAGACGGGAAAACTTTGGGGCGGTCGATTAATAGCATACGGGAGAATTACCCCGCCGAAAGCCTGTACGCCTGCATGAATCTCATTGGTAATCA
>JAISFC010000087.1 GCA_031263785.1 Clostridiales bacterium
CATTTTAACGCAGGATTACATAAATGTGACCGTCGAGGACATGCCTCCTGTAACCATCAGCGGCGACGTAAATAGCATTAGTCTTCAGGGTCGGGCAATGCTTACAGGTAAGCAACGGATGCCCATTTCGGCAATCGGATACACCCCGAATCTAAACAAAATTGACGCGGGAATTCGGGTGGAGATGTATGAGGTTGACGGCGTCGGGGATGTCGTGAAACAAGTTGGAAGCGTGGCGTACACACAAGAAATGAACATGACGGCGTCCATCGGCGACCCGTCTTCGACGCTATATAATTACACGCTAAACATTCCGAGAACGGTAGCAAACGATTTAGTCGACAGCGACCCCACCGGCTCCAGTCCGAAATACATGCTCCGCTTCTCGCGATTCGGCGACGACGGCGGAAGTGTGGTCGGAACAGTCCGCGAGGAAAGCTACCTCTGGGCAGACATCTACCTGGATGGAACGGCTGTGAACTCGGGGGCAATTGATGAAGCCATCCCGATGACGGTCGGCGGAACGGCGTACTTGTACGCAGGAGCATTCTACTTGCCCACCGCGGACAAGTTTGCCTTAACAACGTCGGATTTGAACACAATCAAAGGTCAGGTCGGCAACGCGGACATCACGGGCGTCACGACGATTTACAATATCAATGAGTATCTCGGTGTCGACGCGGCTGACTATACCACGGTATTGCGTTATGTCGGCAAGACAAAATTGCAAGCGGTATCGCTGGAAGTAACTAATTAAGAATTATAAATTAAATCATACGAAAAATGAGCGGTGTAAAAAAATTATACCGCTTTTTTGTGTTCAGATGTGGGATTTAAGCGTAAAAATTTCTCTTTCATAATATAATATAAAAAAGGGTTCGCACCACATGTTAAACGCTTCAAACTAGCTCGAATAGTATTATATTGTGGACGCGAACTCATTTCGCCGATAGATTTTTCAATGAATAGGGTAGGGCAAAGGGTGTCATACCGCGACGGGGATGCCGATTATTTTGTCGCCGTGGACGTAATCCAGCAGCGTGAAATCCGCAGCGGTGGCGGAATAAAAGTCCGTTACGGAGGGATTCGCTCGAAACGTGGGGAGTGATGAGCCGGTGGTAGGCAAAGGGTGTCATACAGCGACGGGGATGTCGATTATTTTATCGCCGTGGACGTAATCCGGCAGCGTGAAATCCGCCGCGGTGGCTGAATAAAAGTCAGTTACGGCGGGATTCACTCGAAACGCGGAGAGGATGAGACGGTGGTGGGCAAAGAGCGTCATACGGCGACGGGGATGCCGATTATTTTGTCGCCGTGGACGTAATCCAGCAGCGTGAAATCCGCTGCGGTCGCGGAATAAAAGTCAGTTACGGCGGGATTCAGCTCGAAACGCGGGGCGGGATGAGTCGGGCGTGAGATTAATTCCCGCGTTAAATCCACGTGTCTGTCGTAAATATGCGCGTCGGCGATTACGTGCACCAGCTCGCCCGCTTCCAGCCCAGACGCCCGCGCGAGCAAATGAATCAGAGCAGCGTATTGCACCACGTTCCAATTATTCGCGACCAGCATATCTTGTGAGCGTTGGTTCAAAATGGCATTAAGCCGCCCCTTTTTAGCCTCCGCGCCCGCGCCCGAATCCGCCCCGCCGCCGTAGGTAACGTTAAACGTCATCATGTACGCGCACGGGTACAGGTGCATGGCGTGCAGCTCGTCGTGATTGTACATATTAGTTATCATTCTGCGGCTTTCGGGGTTATTTTGCAAGTCGAACAGCAGGCGGTCGACCTGGTCGAACTCGCCCTCCGCGTACCGATGCCGCTTCCGCAGCTGATAGCCGTACGCCTTGCCGATGCTGCCGGACTCATCCGCCCACGCGTCCCAAATCTTGCTGTTAAGGTCGGCGACGTTATTGCTTTTTTTCTGCCAAATCCAGAGCATTTCGTCTATGGCCGCCGCAAAATTGGTGGGGCGAAGGGTGAGGGCGGGGAACTCCTCGGCGAGGTTGTAGCGGTTGACAATCCCGAACTTTTTGATGGTCGTGGCGGGAGAACCGTCGTCCCATCGCGGGCGGATTTTATCGCTGCTCCGCGCGCCGCTGCCCAAAATATCCGTGCAATTTTCGATAAAAATGCTGTCAGCTTTACTCATTAATAGCCCTCATTTCGGAAAATTTATTTTAACCGCGCCTCTCAAAATGCACCTAAATGCTATTTCAACGCGCGGACCTGCTGCCACATTTTGCTGTATTCGTGGAAAGCCGCCGCGTCGTAGCTTAAAAAGCTGCATCGGGCGAGTTGTTCAGCCGTCGGGAAAATAATCGTGTTTTTCCGCATTTCTTCGGGCAAACGCGCCTTGACTTCCCTCTGCACGGGCGTGTACCCCAACGTTTGCGTGTTTTTGAGCGCGACGTCCGTCTGGCATAGGAAATTTATGAATTTTTGCGCCCCCGAGACGTTTTTCGCGCCCGTGGGGATGACCATCGCGTCGACAAAACGCACGGACCCCTCCTTGGGGATTTCGTATTTTATGTTGAGCAGCCCGTTTGCCACGCCTTTTTGCGTTGCCGACCACGCCTCGCCCGACCGCGTCATTGCCAAAATCGCCCTGCCTTGCGCTATATTTTCTTTGGTTTCCTTCGTTTGGAACCACTTTATATGCCGCAATTGGCTCAGCAGTTTAAGCTCGGCGACGTCAATTTGGTGCTTATCGACGCTGTTTACGCTGAAATTCGACGCCTTCAGCCCAATCGCCACGGCATCGCGCGGGCTATCCAACATGATTATTTCCTGCGAATAAACCCCATTCCACAGGGCTTCCCACGAATTTGGCGTCTCGACCACCCTGTCCGCGTCGTAAACAATCCCCAGCGTACCCGCCATATAAGGCACGGAATAGCGGTTTTCGGAGTCGTACGCGAGCTTTTTGTAGGCGTCGTCAATCAGCGAATAGTTGGAAATTTGCGACTTATCCAGCGCCGTCACCGCGGACTCACTTATCAGCCGCGAAACCATGTAGTCGGGCGCGATAATTACGTCGTATAATGACGGGTTTTCGGTGAACCGCCGGTACATTTCCGTGGCGTTATCGTAGGTATTGTACGTCACCTTGATGCCCGTGACCTTCTCGAAATCGCGGAGAATCGTGCCGTCGATATAGTCGGTGGCGTTGTACACAAAAATTTCCTGCGACGAGCCGCAACCCGTGAGCGGAAGCGCGATAAATAGTGCTATAGCGCAGCAAAAGAGCCTTCGGCAATGACCGCCGCCAAAAAAAACGGGGGATATTTTCAGCCGATTTATGATAAGAGATAAAAGCTTTTTCATATTTTTAACCGCTCCTTGAGGTTGTCCTTGTATGCCCTGACGGTCCCGCGCCGCCCTGTTTCAGTCACTTTTTGTGGAATTTTTTAGTTCGGATGTCGTCGCCGTAAAACGTGAGACACTTATAATTCCCGGCTATACGCGAAGAAATGCGTGGGGAATACAGCTCGCGTATCTCGTCCATGTCTAAATTAGTGCTTATAATCGTGTTTTTCCGCTCCATAAGCCGCGTGTTGATTATGTCGAAGAGCATACTTTCCGTGAAGCTGCTGCGGAATTCCGCGCCCAGGTCGTCAATAATCAGCAGGTCCGAATCGTAAATAAGCGCGATTTTCTGCCGGTTTGTTTGCGAAGTGTCCTGCCCGAACTTGTACTCGTCCAGCATGAGAAACATGCGCGTGCTCGACAGATAACAAACCGCCTTGCCCATTTTCATGAAGTTGTTGGCTACGCACTCCGCCGTGAAGGTTTTGCCCAAGCCCACGCCGCCGCAAAGCAGGATGTTTCCGCCCTTAAAAGTCTTGCAATATTTGAGGATTGCCGCGGCGAACTGACGGCGCGTTTTGCCGAGAGTGGCGATTTCGTCGTCGTACAGGCTCAAATCGAACTGCTCAAAACTCGGGAGGTCCATGTCCGCGAACCCGGAATTGCGCGCCGCAATCTGCAAAATCAGCTCGTTTCGGCAGGAGCAATACTCGTTTTCCATGTAGACGATGCCCGTGTCGCGGCACTTTTCGCAGGTGTAGACGGGCGCCTGAAAATCCTTTGGAATTCGGTGCTTTTTGAGCAGGTCATCGCGTTCCGCACGGAGCTTGAGGATTTCCTTTTCGGCGCTGATGCCCGCCTTGCTGCCCGGCTTCCCGTTCATAACAAAGGCTTGATTTTTGCGAATCTCCGCCTGAATTTCCCGCAAACGGGGCGCCTTGGAAAACGCCTCATCAATGCGCCGCTGACGGGTCTCTTCATTGAGCCGACGGCGTTTATTCAACATATTCATGGCTTGATAAATTACATCCTCGGGGTACCTTCTCGCCATATCAGTTCACGTCCTCTTCTGCGAACATTTCCTCTAACAGCGCGGTTTTGAGCGATGAGGGCGCGTTCGTATCGAAATTTTTCGGCACGAATTTGGACCGCGGTTTCGACGTACGCGTCTTTTTGTTCTGCGCGCTTTCTTCTATTTCACGAATCAGGCGTTCAGCTTTTTCGGGGGTGTCGATGCCCTTTTCCTTCCAATCAATCGCCAGCTTCTCGATATATCGCATGTTTTGCTTCCCATCGCCGCGAACGCGCACGTAATTCAGCAGCATGTGCGCCACGTACAAATTCAGCTTCAGCTCGGAGTGAATCCACAGCAGGGTCTGCATGTCGTTGCTGGACAGCTGACGCCCGAGCACGGACGCCGCCTCGCCGCAAAACCACTGAAACAGCTCGTCCACAGGCTGTGCGGGAGCGGTGCGCGGCAACTTTGTGAGAGCGACCTCGCTGCCGTTTATCGACGCCAGCCCGCGCGACACCCAAAAAAGCCATGCGGAATTAACGTCACTTGGCATAAGGTGCAGAGCGTCCGCCATGGCGCTTATAGAGGGGATTTTCTGCCCCTGCGCCGCGAACCGCAATGCGTAAAGATATATCGCCGAGTAAGTGATGTTGCTTTTCGTCATGAACTCATCGACAAATTTGTAATACATATGTTCCAAATCTCCCATGAACCTATTATATAATAATTCGGAGCGAATTGCAAGGAAATTTTTCGACAGTTTTTGCGAAGGCGTTTTAACAGCGTCTCAAGCTGCAGAAAAACTCCCCCAAATGGGGTTTTAGCTAAAATTCCATCGCGAAGGCGAATTCATTTCGCCGAAGCGATACCGCTAATTTTTCGCGCGGTGAGAGGATTTATCCTCGGAGCGCGGAAAATTGCGGAGGGGATATCACAAGGGGAACCTTGGTGCCCCTTGTGAGCCTGAAGACAAAGTCTTCAGGCACTTAGCAGCACCTTTTCCAAATACTTTGGTAATATCTGCCGCAGGAGTGGTCGCGCAGGTTGCAAACGCCGAAAAGACGCGGGGAGCCCACGTGTAGGCGGAAGCCGACGTGACGGTAGCCAAAAATGGCGGGCGGCAGTTTTGTGATGGCGTCATTGCCGTTTTCGAAGCGTATAGTCTTGATTACACGCTTGTTGTACGATTTCACGAACGCGCGGTTGCCCACCCGCGGACAGCCGAAAACCGCGACCTCATAAGCTCGTTCGGGGTAGTTATATTGCAGGTCGAGGGCGCAC
Source organism: Clostridiales bacterium (assembly GCA_031263785.1). Classification (GTDB taxonomy): domain Bacteria; phylum Bacillota; class Clostridia; order Monoglobales; family WRBX01; genus JAISFC01. The sequence continues at coordinate 5,602 of JAISFC010000087.1, forward strand.
AAAACGCCCAGAGCCGCGCCAAAAGAATGCCCCGTTATGTAGATATTTTCGATGGCGGGCGTGACGAATCTATGGATTTTCTCCCGCACACATTTGTCCGTGTACGCGGTAATAAACCCCGAATGTACGCGGATTTTCGACAGCGCGTTCCCGTACGGCGGACGCATCTTCCAAAACCGCATGTCAACCGTCAAATCCTTCAGCGAATCCGTGCCGCGGAAGGCTATAAGCAGAGTGTCGTCGCGCCGCCCGACGTAGTACTGTACCCCGCAATTCTCGCAATTTTCGTAAGAAATGCAGGGGAAATTTTTGCTCCGCGGCGTCCCGGAATAAGCCAGCATGGCGCAGTCCAATATGTCCAAATACGATAGATCGTGCATGAAATCACCATTAGATTTTTATGCGCCGAAATATTGCCAAATGCCGGAGTGGACATGCAACCCGCGATTTTACTTGATTATTCCGCGAATTTCAAGGAGAACCGAAGGAGGGGTTATACCGTTGCGTTTGCACACGGACAGTAAAAGCCGCACGTCCGCATCGTTCAATTTCGCGCTGACATATCTGGGGTAACTTTGCGTGTCGTCTGAATTTTCCAGCTTGCTAAGGGTATATATGCTATCTACGGCGTTTTTCAAGGTTTCGATATTCATGTGCGGGTCGACGTTTCCGTTCTCTTTTTCCTTCATGGCGGACCTGAGCGAATCGTCTTTAGAGGCGGAATTTACGCCTTTTTGCACACGCCGTTCCCTTTCATCCCCGATGTACAAATTCAATTGTTCCATCATCGCGCCCAACTTTGCGCGCAGGGCGTCTCTCTCGTCCTTGTGCCGGTCGGAAATAAATTCCAGGCGAAAATCCATGCATCGCGAAACGCTGCTCAGCAAGGCATTTGCCGCGGTAATACTTTCGCGGTCCTTGTCTTCGGGCAGGTCGTTGACTTTAGGCTCGAGCCTTCTAATAAGTTTTTTAACCTTGGTTATCGCCGCCAAATCTTTATTTTCCAGCCATTTTTGCTCCATGAACGCCCTATATCCCTCGAATTGCGCCTCGTCGGGAATGTCGGGGGTTTTATTTTCGCTGTGTCTCTTCCATAAACCCACCAGCTGATTCTTAAACTCCTCGGCGTCGTACCCGATTTCGGCGGATAGCTCATTGAAAAGAAGCAGCTCATTCGGCGTTAAAAGCATGTGTTCAACGGGTTTTTCCTCCATAGTGGTATCCCCTATTGATTGGCGCGGATATCGCTCATTTGCACTGCCTGAATTCGCATTTACCCGCGTTATTGATGTTGTAAGCCAATTGATTGTCGACAGCTTGAGCTTTGAAAAAATATTCATAATAATAGCCTCCCCCTTTTTTTTACTATTATTTATATGGGTTTTGCGCGTATAAATTTACTAAAAATTGTTGGACTGCCGCTCGAAGTACGCTTTTGGATGCGCGCAAATGCGGCAAACCTCCGGGGCTTTTTCGCCTATGTGAATGTGCCCGCAATTGCGGCAAATCCACACCGTGCCCGCCGTAGAGTTGAATACCAAATCCTCGTTGAGGTTTTTCAACAGCTTGCGATAGCGATTTTCGTGCTCATTTTCGATTGCAGCCACGCCTTCAAAGAGAACGGCGATTTTCTCGAAGCCCTCTTCGCGCGCGGTTTCCGCAAATTCCTTATACATTTCCGTCCACTCGTAATTCTCGCCCTGAGCCGCCGCCTCAAGATTCTCGGGCGTGTTGCCGATGCCCTTCAAAAGCTTGAACCATATCTTCGCGTGTTCTTTTTCATTGCGCGCGGTGTCGGCAAACACGGAGGCAATTTGCTCATAGCCCTCTTTTTTGGCGACGCTTGCGAAGAAATCATATTTATTCCGCGCTTGTGACTCACCCGCGAATGCGGCGAGCAGATTTTTCTCTGTTTTACTGCCTTTTAATTCCATAAAAATCCTCCTTATTATTTTTGGAAAGCCCGAAGGCTCCCTTATATACATTGTTTTTGCCCTGATAATTAAGCTTTTACATCTCTGCGACAGATAAAATTTTCGCCGTCAGCACCGCAATTTCCGCACGAGTTGCCGAAGCGCGCGGGTAAAATAGAATGCGCCCGTCATCCATGCGGTCTCCGTTTAAAATGCCGCATTTGCTCAAAAAATCCACCGATTCGCGAGCATAATCATCAATCTCCGAATAATCGGAATAATCCGCGGCGTTAATTGCGTCAGCCTTGTTCGGGACAATAAAACCTACGTAATCAATAGCTTTTTTTATGATAACCGCCGCGTCCTGACGCAGAATTTCATGATATGAGCCATAGTATTCGTCGGAGAAGCCTCTGGAGATTCCCGTTTGAGCAAGCGAGCTGATATAGCTGAAATGCCACATATCGCGCTGATTATCAAAGAAATCCATGTGCGCTCCACCGTCGTATAAACCGAAAGCGTTTACAATCACCTTGGCAAATTCCGACCGAAGCATCTTGCCCTCCGGGTCGAACTTCTTATCCAGCTTCCCCGACATAATGCCGTTTTTGGTGAGAAAATCGATGGAATCCGCCGCCCATTGATGCTCGCCCAAATCGACAAACTCAATAGGCGCATTGTCGATGTCCGCCCAAAAATGCTTAATTGACGCGCCCGGCAAAAGGGAAGAGGCGCTGACAACGCCGACAATTGCCCCTATTAAAAGAACAGCTATTTTGCACCAAAACCGCGACCTCATGCCCTACCTCCTAATATAATTGTGAAAATCCGCTTGTTGAACGCCGGCAAATCACATCTCGATGATAGGAGGAGTGTTTTCGACGGGAGTTTTCGTCGGTTCTACCGTCGGCTTTGTTGTAGGTCTGACGGTAGCGGAGGGGGTTTGGGTAGCTTTCGCGGTCGGTTGCGGGGTTGCGGACGGCGCGCGCGTGGCGGTCGGCTGCGGCGTTGCTTTCTGGTACTCGTCCAGCTGAATCCGCAACTGGCTAATTTCCGCCATAAGTTGGTCATTTATAGTAGTCAGCTCCTGCACCTTGGCGAGAGCCTCCGTGTTTGGCTTGTTTGCGCCCGCGATGAGGTTGTACGAAATAACGAATGACAGCACAAATAGCACGATTAGCGCCGCGAAGAAGCCTAAAACGACGAACCTCGCTTTTCGGCGTCCTGCCCTTGCGGGTTGAGTTCTGTTTGGGTTAAAAAGCTTGTCTTGCCGCATAAATATAACCAATCCTTTCGACTTTTCAATAGTAAATCAATATCAGAATATCTGAGAATCCGCGACGAACGGGGCTTATGAGAGGGATTTTCTAGGGAGTTTGAGCCGGTTTTTCCTCCGCCAGCTTCACGGTATACTTCACGTCTTCCCACTTTCCGTCGGCATTCCTGCGTTTGGACTCTATGGGTAAATCGTCGCCCGCCTTGAATTTCTCTTTAATTTTTTCGAGGGCGCTCATGGTGAGGCACTCCTCGCCGCCCGCCTTGACAATCACATCGCGCGGCTTCATGCCCGCATCTTCCGCGCCGGAAAACGCCTCAACCTCGCCAACGTAAATGCCGACGGGGATGTCATAAAGCTTGCTCAGCTGCGCGGTGACGTCGCGATAGGGGACAAACCCGATAATCGGGCGACCCTTGACGTAGCCGTTTGCAACCAAATCGTCTATAATCGGCTTAGCGGCGTCAATCGGGATGGCGAACCCCAGCCCCTCGGCGCTGCTCACTTTAACGGTGTTTATGCCGATTACCTGCCCGTAACCGTTCACCAGCGCGCCCCCGGAGTTGCCGGGATTGATGGCGGCGTCGGTTTGAATGAGCGTGAACTCGCGCCCCTCGACCTCGAGAGTGCGATTAAGTGCGCTGATAAAGCCGACTGTGATGGTGCCGGCAAATTCTTGACCCAGCGGATTGCCGATGGCAACAGCCACCTCGCCCACTTCCAGCTCGCTTGACGCGCCGAAATCCGCGAACGGCAGCCCTATTTTTTCTATTTTAACGACCGCGAGGTCCGTTTTGGCGTCTTTGCCAATCACCTTGGCGGAAAATTCCTCGCCCGTGTTCAGGATAACGGTGATATCTGACGCGCCGTCCACAACGTGATTATTAGTGACGATATAGCCGTCCGCGCGGAAAATAATGCCCGAGCCGCTCCCCTCGCTTTCCTGCACGCCCCACATGCTGCTCGTGACCTGTTTCGTGACTATTCCGACGATTGTGGGACCGATTTTTTTGGAAATGTCTACTATAGACATCTGCTCGCCCGCGTCGCTTTTGGAAATCTGCTCAAAAGATGTGTTTTTATCGCTTTTTAAAAAATCCAGCGGGTTAATCTCGCCTCGCGTAAGAGAGGGAATAGTCGCCATAAAAAGAGAAAAACTCGCAACGACGGACACAACCGCCGTTATAATATACTTGTGCATTTTTCAACAATCCTTTCTGCGGTAAGACCGTAATATTTAAGCAAATCAGCGGGTTTTCCGCTCCGCCCGAAGGTGTCCTCCATGCCCGTCATCGCAATCCTCACGGGGCAATCCCGCGCCGTCACTTCCGCCACAGCGCCGCCTAAGCCGCCTATAATGCTGTGTTCCTCCGCTGTCACAATCCCGCGCGTCTCCCGCGCCGCCTTTAATATTATATCCCTGTCAATCGGCTTAATTGTATGTATGTTGATTACGCGCGCGCTGATGTTGGTTTCGGCAAGAATGTCCGCCGCGCGAAGGGCTTCGCTCACCATGAGCCCGGTTGCGATAATAGAAACATCGCTCCCCGTGCGCAATTCGACGCCTTTGCCTAAGCGGAATTCGTAGCCGTCGGGGTTGACCTGCGGCACCGGCAACCGCCCCAAACGCAGATAAAAGGGACCGGGAGTTTCAATCGCCGCCCGCACCGCACCCTGCGCCTCAATAGCGTCAGCAGGGCAAACGACCGTCATATTGGGGATAACACGCATTAACGCGAGGTCCTCAATGGGCTGATGAGTCGCGCCGTCCTCGCCTACGGAAATGCCCGCGTGAGTCGCCCCGATTTTGACGTTCAGATTGGGGTAACACACGGAATTCCTCACCTGCTCATAAGCGCGCCCCGCGGCAAACATCGCGAAAGTGCTTGCGAAAACAATCTTTCCGCTCACCGCCAGCCCCGCCGCGACGCTCATCATATTCGCCTCGGCTATGCCGCAATTTATGAACCGCTCGGGATATTTCTCCGCAAATTTGGCGGTGTTCGTGGACTTGGAAAGGTCCGCGTCCAGCACAATAATCCGCTCATCTCCGCCCAATTCCGCCAACGCCGCGCCATACCCCGCCCGCGTAGCAACTTTTTTCGACTCCATCATAACCTCCCACGTACAAACATATTTTATACTCTGCGGACCGATTTGTCAACCATAAATTTTCCCCCTGCGGAACTGCGCGTTTAAGTTTTTTTGCATGATTCCGCGGTTTTTCGCAATTTTCAGACATTTAAAAATTTTCCGCAAATATTTTCGCCTTTTAATCCTCGCGCGGGGATATGTGCGTCGTAATCGTGTTTTTCTATGGAAAAACCTTGCGTTGCCGCACGACCTCGTACATCAACAGCGCGGCGGCGACTGACGCATTCAAGCTTTCTATCTCACCGCGCATGGGGATGCTGACTAAAAAGTCGCATATTTGCACAATCCGCTTGCTGATGCCCACGCCTTCGTTGCCGATTACCAAACAAATGGGACCCTTCATCTCCGTCTGCGTATAGGTTTCCGCCACATTGGTCGCCGCCCCATACACCCACAATCCCGCGTTTTTGAGCTGGTCGACCGTCTGCGAAAGATTGGTGACCCGTGCCACCGGCGTATGCTCCACCGCGCCTGCCGACGTCTTTGCCACCGTGGAATTCAGCCCGACGCTCCTGTGCTTCGTGATAATCACGCCATGGACGCCCGCCGCGTTTGCCGTCCGCAATATCGCGCCCAGATTGTGCGGGTCCTCGAGGCTGTCCAGCGCGATGACGAAGGGGTCCTCACCGCGCCCCCGTGCGCGCGCGAGTATGTCGCCGACCTCCACGTACCCCATCGGCGAGCAGACGGCGATTACCCCTTGATGCTTGGGCGTGGTTGCCATTTGATTCAGCCGTTGGCGCGGAATTTGCGAAATCACCGCCCCAGCCGCCTTTGCGAGCGCGATTAAATTCCCAAAACTGCGGTCGCCCTGCGCGATATACAGCTTGTCCACATTCCGCCCGGACTGCAACGCGTGGAGCACGGCATTCCGCCCCTCGACTTGATATTCAGAAGTATCCATAACATCCTCCTCGGTAGAATCGTGCGATATTCGCCTGCGCCGCCGCAATTTATCTCAAAAATTTCTCGTGCAGGGCGTTCACACCGCGTTCGGCGTCTTTTTCCGCGACAATCATGCTGATTTTAATTTCACTTGTGGAAATCATCGAAATGTCGATGCCTGCGTCGCTCATCGCGCCAAAAGCCATTGCCGCCACGCCCGGGTTGCTCGCCATCCCAGCCCCGACCACGGACACCTTCGCCAGATTCTCGTCGCTTTCTATGCGTTTTGCGCCGATAAAATCCGCGTTTTTCTCCAGAATATCCAGCGAAGTCCCGAGTTGACTTTCCGCCACCGTGAAGCTTAAATCCGTCGAGCCGTCGGCATTGTTCGCCATAAGTATGATGTCGACGTTGATTTCTTTGCGCGCCAGCAGCTCGAACACATCAAAAATTTTGCCGGAGCCGCGCTCCAGCCCGAACAGAGTCACCCGCGCCGCGTCGTTATCGCGCGTTACCCCCCGAACATACATCTTTTCCACTTTGCTAACCTCCTTGACAATTGTGCCTTCACTTTCATTAAAACTCGACCGCACCGCCAGCGGCACGCCGTACTTCATCGCCATCTCGACCGAACGATTGTGCAGGACGTTTGCGCCCAAACTCGCCAGCTCCAGCATCTCGTCGTAGGAAATTTCGGGCAATTTATAGGCGTTTTCCACGATGCGCGGGTCCGCGGTGTAGATGCCGTCGACGTCCGTGTAAATCTCGCAAATGTTCGCGCGCAGAGCGGCGGCAATGCTCACGGCGGTTGTGTCCGACCCGCCTCGCCCGAGCGTGGTGATGTTGTCGCGCTTGTCGATGCCCTGAAATCCCGCGACTATTACAATCTTTTTATCGTCCAGCTCCCGCGTAATCCGCTCGCCTATCACCCGCTGTATCCGCGCGTTGCCGTATGTACCGTCGGTGAAAATTTCCGCTTGCCAGCCGGTGAGCGAAATCGCGGCGACGCCTTCTTTTTCTATCGCCATCGCCAACAGCGACATCGAAATTTGCTCGCCTGCCGAGAGCAGTACGTCCATCTCGCGCTTGGGAGGACGCGGGCTTATTTCCCCCGCTTTTTTTATGAGTTCGTCGGTCGTGTCGCCCTGTGCGCTGACCACCGCGACTACACACGCGCCCGAGTGATACGCGCTGACAATCCGTTCCGCGGCGCGTTCCAGCCTTGCGGCGTTTGCAACCGAACTGCCGCCGAATTTCATTACAATCAAATTCATCCTCGCACCTCTTTTTAAATATTGTATGCAAATGTGGAGCCTCGTGCCGCTGCTTCCGTATGTCAATTATCCTTATGAGCCTATTGTATCGCATAAGGACGCGCGTGTCAAGTTTAATCCATATTCGCGAAAAACGCCTTGAAAGCGGCGGAATTAAAGACCGCGGAATGTTCCGTTTGACAAATTCGTTCATATGGTGTATTATGGTTATAGACCGTCGGCGCGTTCGGCGCGGAAATTTTTTAAAAAACGAATTTGAAAGGAGTCGGGATATGTTTAACGTTTTGTCATCGGTGCTGAGATATATATTCATAACCGCGATATATGTGTTTATTTTCGCTATTATCCGCATGATATACAAGGATATCCGCGGCATGGTGCAGCAGGAAGAGTATGTTGCCGCGCAAAGCGCTCCGATTCTGCGCGTGATTGGGTATCGCGACAATTCGTATCACGGTCCGCGCAACGATTATCCGCTCAGCAAGAGTAAAATAGTGATAGGGCGCACTAAATCGTGCGATATAATGGTGGAGGACATGCTCGTTTCAAATAAGCACGTCAGCCTGTGGTTTGAGGACAATGAGTGGCATATCCGCGACTTAAAGAGTCGCAACGGGACGTGGCTGAACGGGACGCGTATCGAGGAGCCATACTTGCTTGACGACGGGGATGTTATACGAGTCGGGGAGATGGAGCTTGAATTTAAGGTGTAAAAGGCGGCGCGCGACGGGCGTGTAATAAGGGGTGTATTATGTTAAAAATACTACAAAAACCGATAATTCTGTTCCTTATCACCAACGTAATGGTGTTTGGCTTATTATATTTTTACCGTCAGCCCGCGGACGCCTACATTTTGATGGCGGGCGGAGTGGTGATTTTGATGGCGTTGATGGCGTATTTCTGCCTGACGCGCTTCAATTGGGGCGATGAATATCTATTTATAATTGCGTCGATGTTGGTTACGCTGGGCGTCGCCATGCTGTGCCGATTGAACTATAACGTAGGTGTAAAGCAAATTATATGGTACGCGTTGGGTATAATAATGTTCATATGCACCTGCATATTTTTCCGCTATTTCAACTTCTGGAAGAACCTGCAATGGGTGTATTTTTGGACGAGCGTCGCACTATTGATACTCACGCAATTGGTGGGGACAACCGTGAGCGGGGCGAAAAACTGGATTATAGTGGGGGGATTCAGCTTCCAGCCGTCCGAGGCGGTGAAGATTTTGTACGCGCTGTTTTTGGCGTCGCACTTCAGCAAGCAGAACCACAAAAAATACTTTGACATACCGGAAAAATGGGTGGTCATGCTCGCCGTTTACGTCTATTGCGCGTTCTTTGTGCTCCAGCATGAATGGGGGAGCATGGTGCTGTTTTTCCTCACGTATTTGGTGACGTTATTCGTGCACGGGAGCAGCTGGAAAATCCTTGCGCTGAACTTGATGGTGGTGGGAGGGGTCGGCTGGGTGGCGGCGACGCAGGTGAGCCACATAAAGGTGCGCGTCGCCAACTGGCTGGACCCCTTCGCCGATGCCGCAAACCGCGGGTATCAGACCACGCAGTCACTTTTTGCGATTGCGAGCGGCAATTTCTTTGGGAGCGGGATAGGGCTTGGCAAGCCGCAGTTTATTCCGGAGGTGCATTCGGACTTTATATTTTCGGCAATATGCGAGGAGATGGGGATTCTGGGCGGATGCGCGGTGATTCTGCTGTTTTTTATATTGATATACCGCGGGTTCAAGATTGCCCTCGCCGCGCGCGGCACGGAAAAATGGACGGCGACGATTATCACCGCCACGTTCGGCTTGCAGACGTTTATCATCATCGGGGGGGTTATCAATTTAATCCCGCTGACGGGCATAACTCTGCCGTTTATTAGCTATGGCGGGAGCTCGTTGGTGACGGCGTTTATTAGCCTCGGCATATTGCAGGGGATTAGCTGCAAGGCGTAAATTCGCGGTAATATTCAGCGTTTTGGGAAGATGCACGCAAATGGGGTTGCATTTTGAAGGAAAATGGTATATAATAGTTCAGCGCGCGGGCAAGAGATTCGCGCCAAAGATAGTTGAAACATGTGTTTCGGGAGGTGGGCGAAATGGAAGTGGCGGAAATGGAAGTTGAAAAAATATACGAGCTGATAAAAAATCGGCAGTATGTGCAGGCGCGCAACGCGCTTATCGAATACAATGAGGTGGATATCGCCGACTTTTTCGAGCGTTTGGAGAATAAAGAATTAATCCGCATTTTTCGCTTGCTGCCTAAGGAATTGTCGGCGGAGGTATTTTCGTACCTGCCCAATGAGTTGCGGCTGCAAATGGTGGAGTCGTTTTCCGACCGCGAAGTCAGCGATATAATGAACGAATTGTTTTTGGACGACACGATTGACTTCCTCGAGGAAATGCCCGCCAATGTCGTGCGGCGGGTGCTGAGCAACGCGAACCCGAAAATGCGCAAGTTAATCAATCAATTCCTGACCTACCCCGAGGATAGCGCCGGCAGCCTCATGACGATAGAATATGTCGCGCTGAAAAAGGACATGACGGCGAGCCAGGCGATGGATATAATCCGCAAAACAGGGGTCGATAAGGAGACTATTAACACTTGCTACGTCGTGAGCCCGCGCCGGGAGCTGGAGGGCGCGATTTCTATACGTAACCTAATTTTGGCGGAGCCGTCGCAAAAAATTGATTCGATTATGCAACCGCATGTCATCAGCGTCAAGACGCAGGACGACCAAGAGCAAATTGCCATGCTTTTCCGGAAATATTCGCTTTCCGCCATGCCGGTCGTCGACAACGAAAATCGGCTCGTGGGCATCATTACGATTGACGATATCGTGGAGGTAATTGAGCAGGAAAACACCGAGGATATGCATAAAATGGCGGCTATCGAGCCGTCGGAGGAGGAGTACCTCAAAACGGGCTCATTTGTGCTTGCGAGACGCCGCATAATCTGGCTGTTTGTGCTGATGGTGTCCGCCACGTTCACGGGGAATATCATGCGCGGGTACGAGAATGTGCTGGCGGCAAGCGCGATTTTGGCGTCGTTTATCCCCATGCTTATGGACACGGGCGGCAACGCGGGTTCGCAGTCCGCAACGCTGATTATCCGCGGGATTGCGCTGGGGCAGATTGCCAGCCGTGACGTGTTTCGGGTTCTTTTGAAGGAGCTTACGGTGGGTTTTGTGGCGGGTATCGTGCTGGGCGCCGCGAATTTTATAAAAATCCTGCTGGTGGACAATATGATTTTTAAGGCGAATATTCCCATTACTTTGGTGTGGGTGGTGTGCTTGAGCGTGTCGCTAACGGTGATTTTATCTAAGGTGGTGGGGGCGCTGCTGCCGCTGCTTGCGAATAAAGTGCGGCTGGACCCCGCGATAATGGCGAGCCCGATAATCACCACAATTGTGGACGCCGGCGCGTTGATAATATATTTCACCCTGGCAGTGAACTTTTTGGGACTTTTCGCTTGACTTAAAAAAATCACCGTTCCCTAAGAGTAAGCCTTGACAAAAGGGAAAAATTACTATATAATGTGTGTGGGTGATACGATGAAGGTTTTGGCTATAATTCCCGCATATAATGAGGCGGAAACGCTGGAAAGCGTAGTGGAGGATATAAGGGAAAACGCGCCTCAATGCGATTATGTTATTGTGAACGATTGTTCGACCGATAATACGCGCGATGTGTGCCGCGAAAATGGCTTTAATGTGATAAATTTGCCGTTTAATCTCGGGATCGGCGGCGCGATGCAAACGGGGTATAAATACGCGCTGCGGCATGGGTACGACGTCGCGGTGCAGATTGATGGCGACGGGCAGCATATGGCGCACTACATAGACGGGGCGTTGGAAAAATTGGCGGCGGAAAATGCCGATTTAATCATAGGTTCTCGCTATATAGACAAAGAGGGGTTCCAGTCCGGAGCGTTGCGGCGCATGGGAATCAAGTATTTTGCGTGGCTGATTCGGCTGCTCACGGGCAAGCGCGTGACCGACCCGACTTCGGGGTTTCGTGCGGCGGGGCGGGGCGCAATTGAGCTTTTCGCGCACCATTATCCCGTTGACTTCCCCGAGCCGGAAACGCTGGTGCTGCTGGCGAGAAACGGGTATAAAATGCTGGAAATAAGCGTGGAGATGAAGACGCGCAGCGCGGGGAAATCGTCCATAACTCCGCTGAAATCGATATATTACATGGTAAAAGTGAGCTTGAGCATGTTGTTCGCGTGGAAAGAGCAAGTGCAGCCTACGGACGCTTTTTCGGCGAATGTTTGAGGCTAAATTAGCGGTATAGAAGCGGGATAGAGGTAGGAAAAAATGAATACATTTCTGAAGCAAATTTTAATAGTCGGAACACTGCTGTTTTTCGTGTTTGTCGCGTATATGGTGCGCCGGAAGAAGCTCGCGTTGAAGTACACGCTCACATGGGTGGGCGCGAGCATTTGCCTTGTGATTCTCGCGGTGTTTGACGGGATTATCCGCCCATTCACGCGTTTTCTGCACATAGTCGAGCCGACCAACGCGCTGTTTATGATAGTAATTTTCTTTATTCTTATGATTTTGTTCACCATGACGGTGACCATCTCCAAAAATGACGACGCAATACGCAATTTGACACAGGAACTTGCTTTGCTGCAAAAATCGTCCGATGATAAAGCGGACCGAAATAAAAGCGAAGGGAAGTGACCCAATGCGGTGCATTTATTGCGGATGTGAGGACAGCAAGGTTGTGGATTCGCGCGTTGCGGAGCAGTTGTCGATACGCCGCCGCCGCGAGTGCCTCAAGTGCAAACGACGGTTTACTACATATGAGCGCGTCGAAAGCGTGCCGCTCATCGTGGTGAAAAAGGATGATACGCGGCAGGAATTCAGCCGGGAAAAGCTTCTGCGGGGGCTTATGCACGCGTGCAGGAAGCGCCCCGTTTCGGTCGAGCAGATGGAGCAAATCGCCGACGAGGTGGAAAATATGTTCACGTTGCAGCGTGAGGTCAGCGTCCGCAAAATCGGCGACGCGGTGATGGACAAGTTGCGCACGTTGGACCCCGTCGCGTATGTGCGTTTTGCCTCTGTTTATAAAGAATTTAAAGACGCCGAGTCCTTTATAGAGGAGCTAAAGGAACTAAAAAACAAATCCGATTAAAGAACCCGAACATTTGGGAAGTGAACCTCCGAAAGTCACGTCCTTTTACTATAGAGAACAGGAGTAGAAGGGAACAGGCATAAGAGGGAACAGGTAACAGGGAACAGGTGTGGAAGATTTTCTTACGAAAATCTTTGAATGAAATAAAAAAATGCGTAAATAATCTAACACTACCCATCACTTATGAAAAGCTTTGAATAAAATAAAAGAATTGTGTGGGCAATTCAACGCTTATAGTAAAAGGTAAGAGACGTGGGAACTTTTTTACGAAAATCTTTTGAATTAAAATAAAAAGAATTGCGTAAGCAATTCAACTATACCTGTTCCCTGTTCCCTATTACCTGTTCCCTACAGCAAAAGGACGGACTTTCAGGGATTTACTCCCCGAAATAGGAGTGGTTTTAAGAACAAAAGAAGAAGTTTACACCAAACTTTCAAATAAATTTTTCTTTTTTGAAGGTGGTTTTTAGCGCAAAAAAAGGAGTTTTCACCAAACTTTCAAATACGTTTATGGATTTTTCAGGTGGTTTAACCGCAAAAAGGTGGTAGTGAGCAAGTTTGCGTAAAGACGGCGCGTTTACAAGCCGTTAGCAAACGCGAACGTGCCTTTTTGTGGAAAATGAGCAATGACGGAGTGTAGGAGTTTGCGCGCGATTCTCAGCGCGGAAACGAACGTAGCGCAGTCTATTGCGAATTATTGTGAATTGTTGTTGATTCCTGCAAGCATATTCCCCTGCATTCGGCTTTCCAACTCGTGGATTAGCTCGTTTTGGTCCTGAATGGGGTGGTTTTCTTGCATTATCGGGATGCCCTCCATGGGATTCTCGGAGGTATGTTCGGAAACGGGAAGGGTGTATGTGGTAGTTTGCGCCGCGTTTTGGGGGTTTTCGTCGATAATTGTGCAGCTCCCCTGAAATTGCGAGCCGATGTCCACAATAAAGCCCGTCGCCCTGATATTGCCCTCGATTTTGCCCTTTTCGGTGAGTGTCAGCGTCGAGCGCGCCGATATGTCGCCCTGCACACTTCCGCTGACGACCACATCGCCCGCGTGAACATTCCCGCGGATAACAGCGGTTTCGCCAATCACAATGTCGCACGAGGACAGCAAATTTCCGTCCACGGCGCCGTCCACTTTGAGGTTCGACGTCGTTGCAATGTCACCCGTGATTTTGGTGGACGCGTCCAAAAATGTACCGATTTTAATCAGATTCGATGACCTTTTAGCCTTGTTTTTCTTCAACGAAACCACTCCCGTTATTCAAATTTTAAATACTCTTCGCCCTCCGAGGTAGTCAAGCGCACGGCGGGAACCATTCGGATTTGCTTGCGCTCGGGCGTCCGCTCGCCTATATAATACCCAAATTCTATGCGGGATATATCAAGTGTGTTCGAGTCCTCGCGCGCGTCCGCAAACTCCGCCAAGATTTCGGCAATGGTGGGAACGCGGATCTCCTGCGCGACAGCCCTGTATGTGGTGTTAAGCCAATTTCTGCCGGAAGCGCGCATTATGCCGGCGTCGCTCGCCGTGATGTTCGCACTATCAGCGTTATTTTCCACCGCCGCGTCCGTGGATTCCTCCGAGCTGTTCGCCTCCACCGAATCGCTCGCCACCACCGCGTTTTCGACGCGTTCTATGCGGTCGTTACTCACCCAAACGCTGATATAACTGTCTAATACCCGAATATTATCCAACACATCCGCCACGGCGACCACCATTTCGTTGCGGTCCTCGTCCCTCGCGATGCCGATTACGGCTGACGTTTTCGTCCAAATATCGTGCTTTTTAAGCCACGCGACCGCCCGCCGCCTTGCCGCCGACGCGGAAGGGCATTTTACCGACGGCTCGTACGAAAAACCTATAGGCAGCAGGTCGAAATCCCCGTTATCCACCCATAAATTATAGTCCGCGTTCTGATAAAAATTAAGCTCCTTCATGTAGCAATCCTGCCCCAAAACGGTGGAGGAAATGTCGACCTTGTCCGCAAGCGCATTTCCCGCGATATAAACCGTCGCGCCCGGGGGGATTTTAGGGAGAGAATCCGCACTTATGGAGATATTTTTCATAGCGAGCTCATCGCTTACGACCGCCAGCGCCTCCAAGACCTCCGCGTTCCCCAAATTCGACGGAATCCCCATTTTTTCCGCAAGCATATAATGCCGCACAAGCAAGCCGTTGATTATCACGAACGCTATTAATAAAGCTATTATTAGGTACTTTTGAGTAAATTTATTTTCAGGAGAACTCACAACGAATCCCCCCTTCGCCCTCCATTTGTAAATATTGTATCACATTAATTTTGGGATGTCAAGACTCAGAAAAATAATTGAGATATTGTTTTGATAGAATTGCCGCCGCGCTCGTAATAAGTAACAATTACGGTGATTTTTACATATCATATGGCATGAAATAAAGAGAGGAGCATGAAGATGCCCAATGGTATAACGCGCTATCAAGAGCCGGTTTGGCAAAATACGGTGCAGGCAAGCAGCCGCGCAGAGCTTATTGCCGCACTGTCCGCCGTGGGTATAACGCCTACGATAATTGAGTTGCTGGCTGATATTAATCTTGGCGGCACCGCATTGGCTGTACCCAATCAGGGAATAGTGAAATTGACGAGCGGGAACGGTTTGATATATAGTATAAGCGCCCAAAACTCGTCGAGAGTTATCCATAATAGCGCAGGTTCGACGCTTTATCTTGAGAACATAATTCTTAGGGACGGCAGAGTGGCGAATTACAACGGCGGTGCCATGGACAATTTGGGCACTGTCGTTATGGGCGAAGGCAGCGTGATAGAAAGCTGCTACAGTGGCGCTTACGGCGGTGGAATTTACAATCGCGGGAACTCAGTTATTATAAACGGAGGCGTTATTTCCAATTGCACATCGAACAATCAGGGCGGTGGAATTTACAACCCTGCCGACGGTACGGTCGTCATAATCAGTGGAGAAATTAGCTATAATACTGCAAGATACAGCGGTGGCGGCATTTACAACCAAGGGACGCTTGAGATTTTGGGCGGGCAGATATACAGTAACGGTGCGGGGAGCGAGGATGGCGGCGGCATTCAAAACTTTTACGCTAAGAGTTTTGCGATGAGTGGTGGAGAGATTTTTTCAAATTATGCGAGAGATGGCGGCGGAATATCCATAAATAATACAAAAGCTAATATCAGCGGAGCTTCGGATATCGACGAAAATACCGCGGACCGGGATGGCGGGGGAATTAGTATAGTCGGCGGCGCGTCGGTGACTATTAGCGGGGATGTGGTTATATCAAATAATATAGCAAACCGCAATGGCGGAGGGATATATATCCCGTGTGATATCCTTGAAAACCTTGTGATTTATCCCGATGTGGTATTTTCCGAGAACTCCGCTGCGTACAGGTACAATCGCCGCGCAGAGCATTTGGGGGTATATACGACGAATATTACTTCTAATGTGTGGACGTCACCATTTACACAGGGATATAACGGCTATGACATTGCTTATCCGTGCGGGGAGCCGTATGCGACGCCTGTGGAGGTAGTTTTCGAGGGTGAAAAGCGCGTGGCGGGGGCGGCGCTACCGGGAGGGCGATTTGATTTCGGGCTGTTTGATACGGGCGGGAATCTCATCTTGAAAGCTTCCGCCGATAGTAATGGCGTTATAAAATTCCCCGCGTTTGAGATAACCGGAGCGGGAACTACGAATTATACGATTCGAGAGATTTCACAAACCGGCGGGGGCTGGACGATTGATTCCACCGTGTTTCCCGCGATTGTTACCGCGACTAATCCCGGGACCGGCGCTCTGACCGCGACGATTGATTACCCGAACGGGACGCCTGTGTTCACAAACACGTACAGTTCCGCGCCTGCATCCGACAGCGTAGCCGTGTACAAGGAAACGTTGCAGTGGAACGGCAAGGAGCGTGCGTTTAGTTTCGGATTGTTTGACCAAAACGGGGCGTTGATTGAAACTGCGGGAAATTCCGACGGCGTTGTGGAGTTTTCTGAAATTCAGTACACATCTCCCGGGATTTATAATTACACGGTGCGTGAAACTACGCAAGGCGGGGGCGGATGGACGGTTGACCCCAATTCGTACTCGGTTACGGTCACTGTGACGGATGACGGTTTGGGGCAGCTTGTAGCGAATGTGAGTTATCCGGAGGGTCAGCCAACTTTCGTGAATACTTATATACCGCCTAAGCCGGTGATCGTTAAGGTTCCGATTACTAAAACGGCGGTCGGTGAGACCTTGCAGGCGGGGCAGTTTACATTTGAGGCAGTTAGCGCCTCCGACCCGTCGCTGATAGTTGCGGGTACTAACGACGAAAGCGGGAACGCGGCGCTGGACTTAATGTTTAACCATGCGGGAACGTACGCGTTCAACGTAATTGAAGCCGCGTCTGCGGATAGCGATTGGACTACGGATTCCCGCTCGTATCCGCTTACGGTCACTGTGACGGATGACGGCTCGGGGCAGCTTGTGGCGGCTGTGGATTATCCTGAAGGTCAGCCCACTTTTGTCAATACTTATATACCGCCTAAGCTGGCTACGGTTGAGATTCCGATTACTAAGACGGCGGTCGGCGGGACCCTGCAGGAGGGGCAGTTTACATTTGAGGCAGTTAGCGATTCCGACCCGTCGATGAGCGCCGTGGGGACTAACGATGAAAGCGGAAACGCGACGCTGATATTAACGTTTGACGAGCCGGGCGCGTACGAGTTAAATGTGAGTGAGACTACTCAAAGCGGCGACGGTTGGACTGTGGATAGTGCGGTATTTCCGGCAATCGTGACGGTGGCGGACGATGGTTCGGGTCAATTGACGGCGACGGCCAGCTATCCGAACGGAACGCCACGATTTGTCAACACGTACAATGAGTCGCTCGTTCCGGAGCCCGTTAAGGTTATGGTTTTCGCGAAGAAGCGCGTTTGTGGAGCCTGTATTTGCGCGGATATGTTCACGTTCGGGTTGTTCGACAATTCCGGAGCCGAAGTCGCTCGCGCCGTTAATGACGCGTGTGGCTGCGTGGAGTTTACTATTAACGTCAATTCTGCCGGTGTTTTCAATTATACGGTTAGGGAGCTTAACGAATCGGGAAACGGCTGGATTATGGATTCAAAAAGTTATCCCGTGACGGTTATTGCTAAAGTGAACAGCTCCGGCGCGCTCGGCGCATTTGTGCGTTACCCTCAAGGTTATCCGACTTTTGTTAATCGCCTTTGTTAGAAGCGTGCGAAACGCTGAAATACTATTCATCGAGCTTGACATAAAGCGTATATTATGGTATAATTATACTATAGGGTGGTATAGGGGTGAGACTCATGAACGAATTTTTTAAGAAAATTTTCGAGATGTTCTTCACTAAAAAGGCGCAGGGCAAGACAATTGATGGGGATAAAGACGATTTTTACGTGCCCGATTATAAACCCGCCGTCCAAAAAGATGAATTTGTTCCGCCGACTTTGGATGTTGAAAAGATGAACAAAACCTTTCGCATTGATAATCTCAAACAAGCCGACATGCAAACATACATAGAAAATCTGCGGGAATTTCCGTTCGGGATGCTCACTCACTGCACGCGGCAAGGGGTCCGCGACCACACAAAGGACCACGGGGAGTTCTTGGCGCATACGGCGTACATGGGCGATTTTGCCGATGGATTCAAGCAAATGCTCGGGAGTGGCGCGCTTCTTTCACACGCCGAAATAGCGATGCGCGAGGGGCATTTAGACAATGACCCATACAAATTTTATCAAGCTTTAAATGTGTTAATGGAGAATCAATTCGACGGACCGGCGACGGAAATTCCCGCCGACCCTCAAGCCGTTGCCGAGATGATAAACGATTGTAACGAAAGAATGAATCTGCAGCTCAAAAACATACAGGATTTTGCTTTTATGGACCCGTTATCCGTGCATGTCGCGGTTGAGAACGTCCTCGACGAATCATACGGGGCGGAAAAGGGGAATGAAATTTTTGCGGTATTTCCCACGGCATTGGGGGCGTCGGAGTGCCACATGGAGACGCATTGGCAATATGGCGGCGGAGACCACATGCTCAACGACCTTGCGCTTATGCCGAAGCAGCCCGGCGGCTTACCGCTTGAGGCGGGGCTTATATTTATCCCGGAAAATGCGCGTGTTAATCCGCGAAATGGCTCTCTCTACGAGGTCGACGAAACCGCGCGAGGGTTAGACCCCAAAAATATTCCGTTGGCGAAAAATACGATTTCGTCCAAAGAATATTGGAGCAAATATCTGGCGGAAAATGCCGGTGACAAAAATTTGAAAATTGTGTATTACGACAGCGGCAAGACGCCCACGCAAGCGTTAAACGAATGGCAGGAGCAAAACGGGCTGCAATTTATCTCCAATCCGTTTGATAAATACGCGGATATGCCCGACAAACGGCTGCAAAGCCTGCGCGAGCAGTTTGTCAAGCACATAGAGAAGCTGAGTGAACGGACGCCTCTGCGCGCGATGGACATGATGAAAACGGCAAAGAAATTGCTACAATTAGACCAATCGCAAAAGCGACTGGAAAATTATTTTTCTAAAGGCGCAACCGCCCCGCCGTTAAAAAACATGCATTTATAGGCTTTAAATATCGTCCGAATAAGAATTATAGCACATTGCTTGTACATTTTTTTCGATCATTTCGTTTTGTTCAATTATTCTAAGTTCCTCGAAGATCTATAATTAGTAGCTCTTGAAGCGTAGAGAGCCTGAGTTATTTCGTATGAATAAAATGAAAAAACCTCCATTTTCAGGAGGCTTGTCGGATTTTTGAATGTGAATTAAGAGTTTATTTAAGGTTGACCGATTGTCGGTTGTTTTTGTTCTTTACGTGTGAGTTTTGAAATATCAAAATCGCCATCACTGAACTTTAGAAATTGCAAAACGGCGTCCATTTTACCGTCGCCGAATTTGCCGGCTTTCTTGAATTTTTCCATTTTTATCCTGATTGCTAAAAAGCTTTTTTGCTTATATAAAGCGCCTTTTGGAGAAATTTTAGTTTCTGACCATTCTTTAATTTGCTTTTTTAATTCCGGTGAAATCTTCAAGCTTTTTTCATCACTATTTTCAAATACATCTTTTATAATCATCTTCTGCATCAGAAGAGTAATGCGTGGCAAAGAGCCGAAAGTATCCTCTACGAACTTAACGATAAAAGCTTCTGTGGTTTTTGGTACATCATCTTTAAGCGCGGAAATTATAGGTTCGGAAAGCTTTAAATCCTCAGCGATGGCAATGACAGCCTCTTTTTGTGTGCAGCCAAGCTCTTGCTGCATAAATTTTAGTCCTACCTCGTCTAGTGGCGGGGTCGCAAGATTAATTGTCTCTAACAGCACGCGACAAAACTTTTTACTAACGGAGTAGTGGTCGGCTATCCGTGTGGCAATAGTTATCTTATTGTCAACCAACTTTGTTGGATCATCGTGTTTATAATCGTTTCCGTCAATTTTTTTCCCGTCTTTCCAATGAAGTGAACTATGATAACGGGAATGAAAAATTTTTTCCGTATCATCAAAATAAAAATCATAGTACATATTAAACATCTCCTTTTGTATTTGTATATTTGACTTAAAACTTAACAATTAGTGAATTCATGTGTTATTTCAGGTTGAAAGCGGGTTATTATTATGAGTTTCGTTATGTATGGTATCTAATTTTTCACGTATGTTTTTCTTTTGCATCTCGATTGCGTGTACCATTGTATTTATTTCTATGTCATTATGCATGGTATAAAAAGTTGTGAGCTTTACTTCAAACGGTTGCATCATGAAAGCATCTACTTTTTTTAGTCCGTATTGTTTTCGCTCTTCACTAAGTGATATATGATCAGACGATGCTGTCAATATCTTACGCAAATTTGCGTCTAATTCGTTTTCGTGTTCTATGTAATAGTCGCATATTGTTTGTACATTTTTTTCAATTATTTCGTTTTGAGCTGCTATTACCGGGTCGTCGAAAAATTTATAATTAGCGGCTCTTAAAGCATAGAGAGCCTGTGTCATTTCACCTAAAGAAATAGATAATCTTCCGTCAATAACCTTTGTATTTCCTATAATACACTCAATAACGCCTTTGCGCATTTTTGATAAAATTTCGTCGGTGGCATTGAATAGTTCGTCGATAGTTACGTCAAACCTAGCTAAACTATTTTTAAATTCCGCATTGTTTAGTGCTTTTTCCTTTGTAAGTACACCCATTTGCATTAAATCATCGATGTCGTGAAGAGTCGATGAGATGTTATCCGCAATTTGAACCAGTATACCCTCGGGGCAGGTTTTGGATTTGTGCGTCATGATTTCTGTGAAAACGCCTTCCGCTTTACGTGACTTATCAACAAATTCATCATTAGTGTGATTGATGATTCCGACTTCCATGTCAGATGAAAGATTTAAAGTTTCCGCTTGCAAGTTGATTACGGCTTGGTTCGGATGTGAAAAATCATGTTTACCATCAGAAATATCTGACACAATCTTCTTAAGCGTTTGCTCCCCTTTGTGCCCGCCGGCGACATGTCCTACATCATGTGCTAAAGCAATGACTTGGGTTAATTCTACGTTAAGACCCAATGCTTCTGCTAATTCTACAGCATCTCTTTCTACAACTTCTGTGTGTATACGTCGGTTATACTTAGGATGTGCGTATCCTGTTTCGTCTAGCGATGTATCTAATTGTATCTGTGTTTTACGCCAAAGCGCATTGAAACACCTTGTTTGCTTAATAGCTTCTGCAATGTATTTATATGGCTCATTACCGTACAGCGCCTTTAATTCTTCCGGAACGGGAGTTGCAAACGCGCTGAATAAAGGCGTAGTTGAACGCATTTCGCCATAATCGCTTAAACCTTCCAAACCGTTATACTTCATTGTGGCTCACCTCTCTCCCTTAATTCATTGATAAAAAACGAATTAAAGAAATGAAAACCCCCACATTCTAATTATAACATTTCTTGGAAGATTTGTCAAGTTTTGTCAATTATTTAATTTTACAGCCGAAATACCCGCGAGAGTTAGTTGAAACAGGCGAATTTATACAGCATTTTCCATATATAGGCGAAAAAGCCGAGCTTAGCGACGGAATCTTTCGTGACCAAATCGGTGGTGGAAATTACCTCGCCGTTGAGCATATATCGCACCTCGCCGACCTTTTGCCCTGCCGACAATGGGGCGGAGACGGACTTCGGCAACTCAATTTCGCGCGTTACGCTCGCCTTTTTGGACTTCGCCACTACCACGCCGCCGCTGCCTATTTCCACAAGTGCGACCGACTCCACCACGCCCTTGCTCACCGCGATTTCGCTGTCGCCCGCCGTGTTTCCGCTTGTATTTATCACGGCAAAATTCGCGAACCCGAAATCCAGCAATTCAGATGAGTTCCCGAATCGCGCGTCCGTCGAGCTTGCGCCCAAAACCACCGATATCAGCTGCATATCCTCGCGTTTCGCCGATGCCGACAGGCAATAAAGCGCCTCCGACGTCGACCCCGTTTTAATCCCGTTTGCGCCCGAATAGAAGCGGAGCAGCCGGTTTGTGTTGGAAAGCTGGAACTCGCCTCCGCGCAGGGAATCCATCCAAATCGTCAAATAATCGTGAATTTTAGGGTGCTTTAGCAGCTCGCGCGACATAATGCTCACATCCCGCGCACAGCTATACGCCTCGGTGCCCTCGTCCAGCCCGTTAGTGTTGATAAAATGGGTGTTTTTCATGCCGAGCTCCGCCGCCCGCGCGTTCATCCGCTCCACGAACACACTCTCGCTGCCCGATAAATGCTCCGCAATCGCAACCGACGCGTCATTCCCCGACGCCACCGCAATCGCCTTGAAAATATCGTGCACGGACATCTGCTCCCCCACTTGCATATACACCTGCGAACCGCCCATGCTCGCCGCGTGTTCACTGCACGTCACCATCGTATCCAGCGTAATTACGCCGGAATCCAGGTCTTCCATCGCCAAAAGCAGGGTCATGATTTTCGTGACACTCGCGATTGGCAACCGTTCGTCGGGATTCTTCTCGAACAGTATGGTCCCGCTGGATTGCTCCAGTAATATTGCCGATTTCGAGTCCTCCGCAAGCTGGGGCGGAGCGGGAGCCGCGGTTGCAATCGACGCGGTAAACGTAAAAATACATATAAAAAATACACTAAAAATTCGCATAAAATCGTCCTCCTTATGAGTAACCGCAGACGCTCGATTTTATTTGAGCTAGGCGTCCTTGGCTATTACGATTTTATTCTTATTTTCAGTTTTTATGTGTCGCGAATAGCGCCGCTTGCGTTTTGGACGCTTTCTTCCCACCATTTTATAGTATTTCCCCATTGTGTGCGAGCCGTAAAACCCAACCATCCGACGGATTTCGTCCTGGTCCACGCCCTCCAAAATATAGTTCGTAATCGCGTAATTGCGCAGCGTCATCGGCGTTATCTTGCATTTAATCCTTTCCTTGCGCCCGCGAGTCGACAAATTATCGTGTATCGCCTGGCGCGTCACCGGCACGTACTGCCCGTCTTGAATCCGCCCGAAAAGCGTTTGTTCATCGTCCGGGAGTAGTTTAACGTCCTTTAAACTGCGCAAGGTGCCTATGTATTGCTTCAACACATCGTACGTCGCCTTTTTGAGCGGAACCAAACGTTTTTCATAGCCGACGGTCACGCTGAGCAGCTCCGGATGCACGTCCGAAATCTTCATGTTTATCAGCTCGTCCACCATCATGCCTATAGTGTAAAACACGTAAATCATCGCAAAATCCCGCGCCCCTTTAAAGCGCGAGCGGTCTATGGAGTCCATCAATTGTTTGATGTCCTCATCCTTAGGAAGCACTGCGGTTTGTTTCATAAAATCACCGTTCCCAAATAGAATTTTGATTGCTTATAACGAATTTCCGTTCGCGGAGGTAATCCAGCTTGCCGTCGGGAATTTGCGGAGTAAATTCGAGTTTATACGCGGTTAATCTTTGACGGCGCACCCCCAAAGCTTTGTTCAGCGCGGCGTTACCATATTTTTCGTCGCCCACCAGCGGACAGCCGATATATGCCATATGAGCGCGTATTTGGTGCGTCCGCCCCGTCACCAGCTCAACCTCGACGGTGGAAATAACCGCGACTCCCTTGCGCTCAACCGACAAAACCTCATATTTAGTGGTAATTTCTCGGCAACCTTCAACGGGACCGGCAAAAACCTTTACACGCTTTTCGCCCTCATACCGCTTCAAATATGCGTGAAGAGTGTCGGACGGCTTCGCAAACTCGCCGAAGCACTCGCAAAGGTAAAATTTACGCACCTGCCTGTGCTTGATTATCTCGTTCATATTCCGCAAAATTTCGGCATTTTTCGCCACAATTAAAAGCCCGCGGGTATTGCGGTCCAGCCTGTGGCACAACGCGGGCGCAAATTGATTCTCCTGCTCCGGCACGTAATCGCCCTTGTTAATAAGGTATTTTTTCGCACGATTTATCATCGTATTGACGTTCTCATGCTCGTCCTCATGCGCGAGAATGCCGACAGGCTTGTCTATAATCAGCAAATTTTCATCCTCGAAAACTATGGTGATGTCCGCGGAAACATGCTCCAGCGCGGTCTTATTGTCTATCGGGGCGAAAAATTCATCGTTTACGTAAAGATTCACACGGTCGCCCGCGCCGATGAGCGTTTTCCCGTCGCGTACGCACGCCCCGTTGACCCTTACCCGCCCCTTGCGCAGGTGCTTGTGAATCCCGCTTTCAGGCATATTTACGGCAGTTTTCTGGATAAACTTGATGAGCTTGCCCGCGTCATTTTCGCTAATCACAAATTCCTTCATTCTTCAATCGTCCCCACTCAAATCCTCGCTGTGCGTGAGCGTTTTCATGCGTCAGCGCCCTCCAGCTTCGCAACCCGCGCGCTGTGCCTGCCGCCCTCAAATTGCGTCGATAAGAACGCTTTTAATATATCCTCCGCGAGCCCGACGCCTACCACGCGTGCGCCAATACACAGCACATTCGCGTTGTTGTGAAGGCGGGTCATCCGCGCCGTGTACGTGTTTTCCGTTGCGGTTGCGCGGATACCGCGGATTTTATTCGCCGCGATAGACATCCCCGCGCCCGTCCCGCAAACGAGTACTCCCAAGGCGTCATCGCCAAAATCCAGGACTTTAAGGCAGGTTTCCCGCGCAATATCGGGGTAGTCGCACGAATCTTCCGAAAAACACCCGCAATTCGTTATGTCCGCCGTATGTAAACCGTTATTTTGTTGCAGACTCTTAATCAGCTCATTTTTCAAGCGGAACCCCGCGTGGTCCGAACCGATGAATATTTTCATACGCTGCCTCCTAAGTAAATCAGCTTAATTTCCCGCAAATCTCGCTCGTTTAAGCCTGCCCATTTTTGGGACGACGGCTCTGCCCATTGCAGCGGCTCGGTCGGGTAACTTTCCGATAATCGAATCCGCCATTCTTCCAAATCTATCCGCCGTGGAGCCTCAATTTCCGTTAGTTTTTCGCTGTCACCATTGATATTTCCCAGCCGATACGCGGAAGTAAATACCGCTCCGCGCCTCGCGTCAATAATCGGCAATATAATGCCGTTTTTTAAGGAATTCCGCCTCGCTTGCGCCTTCGCCATAAGCTCCAGAGTGGATACGCCCATCGCGCGTTTGCCTGCGCCGTACGCGAGCCCCAGAACAGTCGCAACGCCGATTCGTACGCCGGTATAAGACCCCGGACCCGTCGTGGCGACAAAAACATCGATATCCCGCGGCGTCATGTCCGCCTCGCGAAAAATCCGCGATACCATGGGCATCACGCGTTCGGAATGTGTGCGCTCGTCGTCGCTCCACCCGTCGGAAACAACCGCCCCGTCGCGCAAAATGGCGCAGTCGAGAATATTCGTCGATGAATCTACCGCAAGTATCGTCATTTAGCGCCTCGCAATCAATTTCACTCAAGCTCAAGCTAATTGTACCATACAACACACCAATTGTCAAGCGTGATTATCGAAAATAAAAAAAAGACTCTGTTAAAAGTCAATAGATAGGTAACACTTTTGAAAAAAAGCTCCGCATGACATGAAGCCCTGCAAAATCACGCAACCATAATTACCTGTTTTTTCTCATATTTCCGCAACATTTCCAA